>NZ_JBSFIE010000012.1:0-212549 GCF_053597395.1 Streptomyces sp. NPDC001415 | reverse complement strand
GCCTTCGACATCGACGCCAACGGCATCATGCACGTGACCGCGAAGGACCTCGGCACGGGCAAGGAGCAGAAGATGACCGTCACCGGCGGCTCCTCCCTGCCACGCCAGGACATCGACCGCATGATCCGCGAGGCCGAGCAGCACGCCGAGGAGGACCGCCGCCGTAAGGAGGAGGCCGAGACCCGCAACAGCGCCGAACAGCTCGTCTACCAGACCGAACGGCTCGTGCGGGACAACGAGGCCAAGATCCCGGCCGACCTCAAGTCTGAGGCCGAAACCGCGATCGCGGACCTGCAGGAGAAGCTCAAGGGCCAGGACGCGTCGGCCATCCGCACGGCGACGGAGCGCGCCAGCACCGTCGCTCAGAAGATTGGCACCGCCCTCTACGACACCCAGGGGGCTACCGGGGCCACCTCAGGCGGCGAGCCAGAATCGCACGCCGGGTCCTCCAGCGCGGACGAAGAAGTCGTCGACGCGGAGATCGTCGACGACGAAAGCCCGAAGGGAGACGTGCGATGAGCGCACCGAAGTCTTCCAACGGATCACGACGGCAGACACTCCCCGTCGTCATCAGGGACAAACGACGCATCGACCCCGCCACCCTCAAGCTCAAGGCAGCCGACAGCGGCACTCCCGAACACACCAAGACCGCCCGCAGCGAAGCCACAGCGCCCGGCGGCCGTGCCGCCGCCGGAAGCACTGCCGTGCGGAGCGAACTCGCCGAAAGCACCGCCGACCTCCAGCGTCTGAAGGCGGAATTCGACAACTACCGCAAGCGCGTGCAGCGTGACCGCCTCGCGATACGGGAAATCGCGGTTGCCAACGTCCTGGGCAGCCTGCTGCACGTTTTGGACGCCATCGACCAGGCCCGCGAGCACGGCGACATCGATCCCGGCCTGCGAGCGGTCGCCGACGCCCTGGAAAACCAGCTCGCCGCCCTCGGACTTCAGTCGATCGGGACTCCGGGAGAACCGTTCGATCCCGCCCGTCACGAAGCCGTCTCCTACCAGCGGTCCAACGAGGTCGACCAGCCAACCTGCACCTCCGTGCTCCGCCCCGGCTACCGCGTCGGACAACACCTCCTGCGCCCGGCCCAGGTCACGGTCACCGAACCGCCCGACAAGACAGACTCGGGCTGAACACTGCGCCCAGGGGTGCCTTCGTTGCCTCGGGCACCCACACCAGTAGCAACGCGGGACGACTGCGAGGAGGTTCCCCACGCCTCCCGCTGCTGGTGAACATATCCGGTGATGACCGACGGGGTGTGTCTGGCCGGCGCCGCTCTCGCTGGTGCCTTGCTCCAGGTCGGCCGACCACATCGCATCGCAGAGGCTCGCTCGCGAACAGGCGTTCAATGTGAGCTGCTCCGGCCGGCGCGTCGCAGCCGATAATCCAGGCGGTCCAACGCCGACAGCACGTGGATTCCCCTCTCCTATGCCCTCTCCACCGACCCTGCCTATCGCCTCTCTTCGGCAGACCGCTGTTTCCTCATCGATTCCTGTATGGGGCTACCTTGACAATGCGTCCCACAGGTTTTATGAGAGGTGAAGAGAGGGACGCTCCGGAAATTCCGGGAGGTGAGAGAAATGAGCGAATCGCGCGCCTCGCGCGACCATTACACCGTGCTCGGACTCCGGGCGGAGGCATCGCCGGAGCAGATCACCAGCGCCTACCGCACGCTGATCCGCGCCTTGCACCCTGACGCCCGCCCAAGCGGCCTGGATGCCGATGCGGAACTCGCCGAGGTCATCGCCGCCTATCAGGTCCTGCACGATCCACTGCTACGGTCCGCATACGACGCCGAACGCAATCAAAAGCGGCGGGCCGCCGGCCATCCGGTACGGATACCCGTGCGGACGAGGTCCACGACAAACGCTGCGGCACGGCCGTACCCACCATCCGCGGCGGCTCCTCGTGCGGCCTACTCGCGGCAGTACGAAGATCCATTCGACCGCATCATAGCCTGGCTGTTTCACGGCCTATAGCTCCGCAATGGCTGCCGACTTCGTATATTCGCCGAGATAATTCAGGCAGATTGACAAGCGTTGCGCCACGGAATTGCGGCCCGTCTGGCAGGGCCTGATGGGCCATCACGCACGGGCAACTCGCGTGCCCCTCTCCGCATCCCCGACCGTGACCAAGATTGTCAATCGCGGGGCGGCCTGTATCCGGCGGTGGCTCGGTCCGACAGCGGGCCCCTTGTGGCCATCGCAGTCGTCGGCCCTCATCGGTCTGCCTGGGCGTGCACGTGACGGGCCGGTAGTGCACGTCGATGGGTGTCCCGGCGTCCGCGTGCCGCTGGGCGAAGGACGACCGGAACGCGTAGGCGAACGTCTTGCTGCGGTCGAACGGCAGCGGCAGACCATCTTCACCGGGCACGGATCTCGTGACCGTCGTGTTCTCGGGTCGTTGTCATGGTCATGGAGCGGGGAGATCTGTCGAACGCACGGTGGTTCCGGTTGAAGCCGCACCTGCCGAAGTCCGGGAGGCGCGGGGGCCGTTGGGTCAGCCACCGCAGGATCATCAATGGGGTCTTGAGCGCCGCGAGTGCGAGGAAAAGACGCACGCGCACGCCTCCGGCAGCTTCGCCCTGACGAGGGAATCGGATGTTCCCGGGGTGGCCTGACCTGCAAGATTCATCTCGCCGGTGAGGGCGGGCGCCGCCCTCTGGCGCTGCTGATCACTCTGGGCCAGTGGGGCGGCGCCCGGGCAGCTCATCCCTGTCATGGAACGTATCCGTGTCAGTCGCCCGGGCGGCGGGCGCCCGCGCACCCGGCCCGACCACCTCGGCGGCGATAAGGCGTACTCGTCCCGCCGCAACCCGCAACCGTCGCTGCCTGCGACGACGCCAGATCAAGCGCACCATCACCGAACCAAGAAGCCAAAGAGCCAGCGGGCCAACCGGCAACGCCGGGGCAGCAGGGGCGGTCGGCCCGCTGGCTCCGATAAGACGATCTGCAAGCGCAGGAACGAAGTTGAGCGGACGATCAACGCGTTAAAGAACTTCCGGGCGGTGGCTCCGAGGTTCGACAAAAGGGCCTGTATCTTTCATGGCCCTGTGACCGTCGCAGCGATTCACCTGTGGCTTGGCTCTTGAACCCGCCGAAGAGCCTGCGAGTACCTGGCATCACCGGACGAGTCCGATGGCCTCAATCTCGATCATCCACTCAGGGTTGGCGAGTGAGGAGACCTCTACGAAGGACTCCGCGAGGTGAGGCTTGTCCGGGAAGTGTTCCGCGCGCAACTTGGCAAAGATGTCCTGCTGTGCGATGTCGGTGACGAACACGGTCGCCTTGACTACCTCGGCGAGGCTGGAGCCCGCGTTGGTGAGGACCGTCGACAGGTTCGCGAGCGCCTGCCGGGCTTGCGCCTCGAAGTCCCCGGTGCCGACCGTGGCTCCCTGGGCATCGATCGGTGCCTGCCCTGATGTGAAGACCAAGTTCCCGACCCGGACGCCGAGCGATATACCGGCCGACTCGTACCAGTCGGGTTCCGCGGAAACGCGCACGCGCTCGGCGGCAGGCTGTGTGACGGACATATTGCTGACACTCCCTCAGAACTGCACACTCGGAGCCGGGAAGCTGTGATCACCCCGGCTTGATCGACAGCCACGAGATCCTGAGATTCATTCCCGAGGGCTTGCAAGTCCGCCTCGCACAGCTCGGGTGATGGTCGCCCACCTACACGAGCGTGCCCCTCCCAGGCATGATCCGTCGGACGGGCCCCCCGGGGTCGGCTGTCTGAGCTGCTCTCACCCTTCGGGTGTTTCCACGATGACCAGGGTGCCCCCGGCTCCCGGTGCGAACGGCGTGCCGAACGCCTGCCGCCACCACGTAAATTTCGCCCGATCCCGCCGTCACCTCGGCTCCCTCCACGCTGAGTTCCAGCCCGCCGTCGAGTACGAGCGGTACCTCGGTGGTGCTGTGTCTCGTTGTCCTGCATGAGCGCGCCGGCCTGGATGGTTCACGATGAACGGCCTGTCGGGGCGGGACAATCCGGTGAAGGAAACCGAGACGGAAGCACGCGAGCCGGCACCGTCGGTGGAGGGGGCGCAGGGCACGGCCAAACCCCCGCCATCCTCAGCCGCCTCGCGCCCCTCGAAGAGGTCGGCCTGGGCTGGCTGCCCCTTGGCCGCCCCCTGTCCGAGTTCTCCGGTGGTGAACGCCAGCGCATCAAGCACGGCAACCGGCTCCACGAGAAAACCGGCTCCACGAGAAAAGCCGCGTCTACGTCTTCGACGCGCCCCCCACCGGACTGCACACGGCCGACCCCGACCACCTCCTCGCCCCCCTGGACCGGCTCGTCGACGACGGCAACACCGTCATCGCGGTGGAACGACCTCGACGTCATCGAGCACACCGACCGGATCATCGACATCGGCCCCGACGCGGGCAAACGCGGCGGCCAGGTCGACTTCACCGGCACCCCCACCGACATGACCCGCACCTCCCGCACCCACACCGCAGAACACCCGCGCATGTCACTGCCCATCCGCAGGGGAGCTCACCTCCTCCTCGGGCGGCCGGCGTAGGACCCAGCGGGGCGGACCGAGCCGTGTTAGGTGTGGCAGGTCACATGTTCGTCGCGAAGATAGCCCGTGCCACAACGACCGGCGCGCCAATGCCCACCGGCCCGTATGGCCTGACCTGGAGGATTGCCATGCCCGAGCTGTTCATCGCCGGCCGGTGGGTGGCGGCCGCGGAAGGGCGCACGCGGGAGATCAGGTGCCCCGCGGACGGCACCCTGGTCGCCCAGGTGGACGAGGCTGGTCCCAAGGATGCAGCCGCCGCGATGGCCGCCGCCCGGGAGGCGTTCGACCACGGTCCGTGGCCGCGTACCTCCGCCACGGACCGGGCCGCGCTACTGCTCCGCGTCGCCGACCTCCTCGTACGCGACAAGGCCGACTTCGCCCGAGCGGAGTCACTCGACACGGGCAAGCGCCTGGTCGAGTCGGAGTACGACATGGACGACATCGCGGGCTGCTTCCGCTACTTCGGCAATCTCGTCGCCGCCGGTGGCGCGGACCGGATCGTCGACACCGGTACCCCCTCTGTCGACAGCCGCGTCGTCCATGAGCCGGTCGGTGTCTGTGCCCTGATCACGCCCTGGAACTACCCGCTGCTCCAGACCGCGTGGAAGGTCGCGCCCGCGCTCGGCGCGGGCAACACCTTCGTCCTCAAGCCGAGCGAGCTGACACCCCACACCGCGATCATGCTGATGAGGCTCCTCCAAGAGGCCGGACTGCCGGACGGGGCCGCCAACCTCGTGCTCGGCTCCGGATCCGTGGTCGGTGCGCCGCTGACCGTCGACGAGCGGATCGATCTGGTTTCTTTCACCGGCGGCCTGGCCACCGGCCGGGGCATCATGGCGGCTGCCGCCCCCACCGTGAAGAAGGTCGCCCTCGAACTCGGCGGCAAGAACCCCAACATCGTCTTCGCCGACGCGCACTTCGATACCGCCGTCGACTACGCGCTCATGGCAGTCTTCCTGCACTCGGGGCAGGTCTGCTCGGCCGGTGCCCGGCTCCTTGTCGAGGACGAGCTGCACGACCGCTTCGTCGACGAACTCGCCGCACGCGCCCGGCGGATCCGCATGGGCGGCCCCTTCGACGAGCACGCCCGCACCGGCCCCCTCATCTCGGCCGCGCACCGCGACAAGGTCGAAGCGTACGTCGCCGCCGGTGTCGCGGAAGGCGCCGTGCTGCGACTCGGCGGCGCCCGGCCCGACGATCCGGCGCTCGCGAACGGCTTCTACTACCCGCCCACCATCCTGGACGAGTGCACCCCGCAGATGTCCGTCGTCCAGGACGAGTCGTTCGGGCCGGTCGTGACGGTGGAGCGGTTCCGTGGCGAGGCCGAGGCGGTGGCGCTCGCGAACGACACCATCTACGGCCTGGCGGGCGCTGTGTGGACGACGGACGAGGGCCGGGCGCACCGGGTGGCCGCCGGCCTGCGGGTCGGCACGGTCTGGATCAACGACTTCCACCCCTACGTCCCGCAGGCCGAGTGGGGCGGCATGAAGCAGTCCGGTGTGGGCCGCGAACTGGGCCCTTCTGGACTTGCCGAGTACACCGAGGCCAAGCACATCTGGCGCAACACCGCCGCCGAACCGCAGCGCTGGTTCGACTGACCGTCGGCCTGTACCCCTGCCCGTACGGAACGAGGAGACTTGTCATGGCGGACACCCCGGCCGGTCCGGACGGACCGGTCAAGAGCGCGTCCTCCGACCACGACGCGGCGCTCACTGAGCTGGGCTACAAGCCCGGCCTCAAGCGAACGCTCGGCAACTTCCACACCTTCGCCGCCGGCATCAGCTACATCTCCATCCTGACCGGCACCTTCCAGCTGTTCTACTTCGGCGTCAGTTTCGGCGGCCCCTCCTACTGGTGGTCCTGGCCGATGGTCTTCCTCGGCCAGCTGATGGTGGCCTTGTGCTTCTGCGAACTCGCCGCCCGTTTCCCCGTCGCGGGCTCGGTCTACAACTGGTCCAAACACTGCGGCGGCCCGCACGTCGGCTGGCTCGCGGGCTGGATGATGACGGTCGCCACGATGGTGTCGCTGGCCGCCGTCGCCCTCGCCTATCAGCTGACGCTCCCTCAGATCTCCAGCTTCTTCCAGGTCGTCGGCGACGGCACGGGCAAGTACGACGCTGCCGCCAACGCGGTCCTGCTCGGCACGATCCTGATCCTGTTCACCACCCTGGTCAACGCGTTCGGCGTCAAGCTGATGGCCACCATCAACTCCGGGGGAGTCTTCATCGAGCTGATCGCGGCCGTCGTCCTGATCGTGCTGCTCGGCGCGCACATCACCCGCGGCCCGAGCGCCATCGTGGACACCAGCGGGTACGGGCAGGGGCAGTCGCTCGGCTATCTCGGCGCGTTCCTGACCGCCTCGCTGGCCTCGGCGTACGTGATGTACGGCTTCGACACCGCCTCCTCGCTCGGTGAGGAGTCCATCGACCCCGCCCGCAACGCACCCCGCGCCATCCTGCGCGCGCTCGTCGCCTCGTTCCTCCTCGGCGGCCTGATCCTGCTCTTCGCATTGCTGGCCGCCCCCGACCTGCACGCGAAAGAGCTGTCGATGGACGGTCTGCAGTATGTGGTGAAGGCCGCGCTCGGCCATACGATCGGCGTGGTCGTGCTGTGGTGCGTCGTCATCGCCATCACCGTGTGCGCACTGTCCGTGCAGACGGCGGGGCTGCGGCTGGCGTTCGCGATGGCCCGGGACAACAACCTGCCGGGCGGCTCGAAACTGGCCCGGCTCAGCCCGAGATTCCAGACGCCGGTGCTGGCCACGTGTCTGATCGGGATCGTGGCCGTCGCCATCCTGGTGGTCAACATCAACCAGCCGCAGATCTTCTCGGTCGTCACCAGCATCGCCATCGTGATGATCTACATCGCCTATCTGCTGGTGACGCTACCCCTGCTGGTCCAGCGGCTGCGCGGCCGCTGGACGACGGCCCCCGGCAGCTTCTCGCTGGGCCGGTTCGGGATTCCGATCAACATCCTGGCTGTGCTCTGGGGCGCCGCGATGACCGTCAACCTGCTGTGGCCGCGCGCCGCGGTCTACAACGCCACCGGGCCGCAGCACTGGTATCTGCGCTGGGGCGGCGTCCTGTTCGTCGGCGTCGTCGGTGTCGGAGGCTTCTTCTACTACTGGTTCGTCCAGCGCCGGCAGACCGGCGTTCTCGCCGAGCACGCCGTCGACGAGCTGCCCGAACCGATGGCCCACGGCGGACCGTAGGAGCGCACACATCCGTACGAGAAGGAGCTGACGTGGACGAGTTCGACTATGTGGTGGTCGGCGGCGGCACCGCCGGGTGCGTCGTCGCCGCCCGGCTGAGCGAGGACCCGTCGGTCAGGGTCTGCCTCCTGGAGGCAGGGCCCAGCGACGTCGGGGACGACAACATCCTGCGCCTGGAACGCTGGATGGGCCTGCTGGAGTCCGGATACGACTGGGACTACCCCGTCGAACCGCAGGAGCACGGCAACAGCTTCATGCGGCACGCCCGCGCGCGGGTCCTCGGCGGCTGTTCCTCGCACAATTCCTGCATCGCCTTCTGGGCCCCCGCCGAGGACCTCGACGACTGGGCCGCCGCCGGCTGCACGGGCTGGGGCGCGGCCGACACGTTTCCGCTCTACCGGCGCCTGGAGAACAACGACGGGCCCGGCGATCACCACGGCCGCACCGGCCCGGTCAAGATCCGCACCGTCAAGCCCGACGACCCGTGCGGCAGCGCCGTGCTGAAGGCGTGCGCGCAGGCCACCATTCCCCTTGCCACCTTCAATACCGGCACAACCATCGTGCGGGGCGCGGGCTGGTTCCAGATCAACTCCGACGAGAACAACATGCGCCAGTCCTCGTCCGTCGCCTATCTGCACCCCGCGCTCGGCAAGCGCCCGAATCTGGAAGTACGCACCGGGATCCGGGCCCAGCGGCTCCTGATCGACGGCAACCGGCGCTGCACGGGTGCCGCCTACCTCGCCCCGGACCTGGTCCACTCCCACACGGTCACCGCGCGCCGCGAAACCATCGTGAGCTGCGGCGCCATCGACACGCCGAAGCTCCTGATGCTCTCGGGCATCGGACCGGCCGACCACCTGCGCGACGTGGGCGTGGACGTGTTCCTGGACGCACCGGGTGTGGGCGAAAACCTCCAGGACCACCCGGAGGGAGTGATCATGTGGGAGGCCCGGCAGCCCATGGTGACCACGTCGCAGCAGTGGTGGGAGATCGGCATCTTCGTCGACACCCAACCGGGCCTGGACCGCCCGGACTTGATGTTCCACTACGGCTCGATGCCGTTCGACATGAACACCTACCGGCGCGGCTACCCGACGAGCGAGAACGCGTTCTGCCTCACGCCGAACGTCACCCGCGCCCGCTCGCGCGGCACCGTGCGGCTGCGGACGCGCGACTTCCGTGACAAGCCGTGCGTCGACCCGCGCTACTTCACGGACGAGCACGACGTACGGGTGATGACGTACGGGCTGCGGCTGGCCCGCGAGATCGCCGCGCAGCCCGCGCTGGCGTCGTGGGCAGGGGCCGAGCTCGCGCCGGGGCCGGATGTCCACACCGACGACGAGTTGCTCGACTACATTGCCGCGACCCACAACACCGTCTACCACCCCTCCTGCACCGTGAAGATGGGCGCGGACGACGACCCGAGTGCCCCGCTCGACGCCCGGCTGCGGGTCAAAGGCATCGAGAATCTACGGGTCGCCGATGGCTCCGTCATGCCGGATCTCGTCACCGTCAATCCATGCATCACGACGATGATGATCGGCGAGAAGTGCGCCGACATGCTCAAGGAGGACTCCAAGCGATGACCAAGTGACGTGACGTGAGGGGCGAGTTCGACCCCGATCCCCGCGGGGTAGGGGGCTTCGACTGTGGGCGTGGCCACCGTCGGCCTGTCCATGCCCTGGAGCTCTGGCCAGATCGAGGGCCACGCTGCCGCAGCACCGTCAGAGCCACGTAGTCGGTCAGCTCAAGGACTTCAGGGCGGAGGGGTCGTACGCCTTGAGTTCCGTGAAGCGTCCGGCCAGGACCTTCGCAGCCCACTCCGGGTCCTGGAGCAGTGCGCGGCCGATCGCGACCAGGTCGAACTCGTCGCTCTCCAGGCGGTCGAGCAGGTCGTCGATGCCGCGGGCCGAGGAGCCTTCGCCGGCGAACGCGCGGATGAAGTCGCTGTCGAGACCGACCGAGCCGACCGAGATGGTGGGCTTGCCCGTGAGCTTCTTCGTCCAGCCCGCCAGGTTCAGGTCCGAGCCCTCGAACTCCGGGACCCAGTAGCGGCGTGTCGAGGCGTGGAAAACGTCCACACCGGCCTCGGCGAGCGGGGTCAGGATCGCGCCCAGCTCCTCGGGGGTCTCGGCGAGGCGGGCGTCGTAGGCCTGCTGCTTCCACTGCGAGTAGCGGAAGATGATGGGGAAGTCCGGGGAGACCACCGCGCGGACCGCGGCGACGATCTCGGCCGCGAACTTCGTGCGGGCCACTGCCGAGCCGCCGTAAGCATCCGTGCGCCGGTTGGTGCCTTCCCACAGGAACTGGTCGATCAGGTAACCGTGCGCACCGTGCAGCTCGATGCCGTCGAAGCCGATTCGCTCGGCATCGGCGGCGGCTTGGGCGAACGCGGCGATGACGTCGTCCAGGTCCTGCTGGGTCATCTCCTTGCCGGTGATCTCGGCGCCTGCGGAGCTGATGCCGGAGGGACCGACGGCCGGGGCGTCCGGGTACGGAGGCTGGCCGGCTTCGCGGACCATGCCGATGTGCCACAGCTGCGGAGCGATCGTGCCGCCCGCCGCGTGTACGGCGTCCACGACGTTCTTCCAGCCCGCCAGCTGCTTTTCGCCGTGGAAGCGCGGGATGTCGTCGCTCTGGCCCGCCGAGTCGTGGCCGACGTAGGTGCCCTCGGTGACGATCAGACCGACGCCGGCGGCGGCTCGGCGGGCGTAGTACGACACCACGTCCGTGCTCGGGATACCGCCGGGGGAGAACTGACGGGTCATGGGCGCCATCACAATCCGGTTCGGCACGGTGAGGCCATTGAGCTGGACCGGGCGGGCGAGGGCGCGGGCGGTGCGGGTGTCGGTGGGCGTGGCGGCGTCGGCGACTGTCACGTGGGGCTCCTCAGAAATAACGGGCTCATATATATGTGCGCATGCATCAACTGCAACTGCCACACACGTCGTCCCATTCCGCCGGGCCTGGCTGCGTCAACTGGGCGGTGGGCTCTGATCCCACGTATGGGGATCAGAGCCCACACAAACCCGACATTGAACCTACCCGGCCTTGGCGGGAGTGCAGCCGCGTGGGTTCGCGTCCATGTAGTCGCCCCAGATCTTCGCGGGAAAGGCGTTCCCCCGCTGTCCCGTGTCACCGCCCACGTCCGACATCGGCAGCAGCTTGCCGTCCGTGGGCTGCATACGGAACATCGTCACGGCGGTGGAGGCGTACTTCGCCCAGCCCACGAACCAGGCCGACTTCAGGCGGTCCTGGTCGCCGGTGCGGCCCGCCGAGACGGGAGCGCCGACCGCACACTCCGTGCCGCCGGCGAACACCTTGCTCCCCGCCTCGCGCAGGGCGTCGCCCACCTCGTCGGCAACGTCTCGGGGTAGGGCGCGCCGGGCCTTCGTGCGGCTCTCGAAACCGCCCACCGACTCGTCGTCCTTGATGAGCTTGGTCACCGAGTAGGGGTCGTTCTGGAGGCCGTGGTTGGCGAAGGTGCCGTACGCGTCCGCCATGCGGATCGCACTGGGCGTGGACGTGCCGACGGAGAAGGTGTCCTCCAGCGGAGCCATGCTGTTTTCGAGCAGGCCCGACCGGACCGCGATGTCCTTCACGGCCTCCAGTCCCACCTCCTTGCCCAGGCGGACATAGGTGGCGTTTCCGCCCGTCGCCAGGGCTTGGCGCAGGCTCGGGTGGGAGCCGTCCGGAGCCGCCGTCGCGGACGGGCTCTGGAGCTTGCCGGTGTTGCCGTAGAAGTCCCCGGAGTGCACGGACGTCCGGTCGCCGTCCCTTTTTTCCGTGCCGTACTGAAGAGCAGCCGCGAGGACGAACGGTTTAAAGGCCGAGCCGACCGGCACGCCGAGGGTGTCGGCGTTGTTGGTGAACTGTTTCGTCGCATCGGGCCCGCCGTAGAGGGCGAGGACGGCGCCGTCGGAGTGGCGTACGGAGGCGGCGCCGACTTGGATGTTCCGGTCGGCCTCCCGGTTCCTCGGGTCGATGTTTTTCGCCAGGACGGATTCGACGGACGCGGTGAGCCGCTCCACCTGCTTCTTGTCGAACGTGGTGTGGATCCGGTAGCCGCCGTGCGCCAGGTCCTGGTCGGTGATCATGGAGTGCGCCTTGATGTATTTATTGGCGACGTCGACGAGATAGCCGGTCTGGCCCGCGAGGTTCGTGGCCATGGACTGCTTGTCCGGCTCCGGGAAGGTCCGGTGCTTGTCGCGCTCCTGCTGCGACATCAGCCCGGCCTCGACCTCGCGATCGAGGATCCACTTCCAGCGGTCCTCCGCACGCTCGTGGTTGGCGCGGCTCGTCGCCGGGTCGTAGAGTTCGGCGCCCTTCAGCAGCGCCGCCAGCGCAGCCCCTTGGCCCGGATCGAGCTGCCTCGCCGGAATGCCGTAATACGCGTGTGCGGCGGCCTCGATCCCGTACGCCCCGCGGCCGAACCAGCTCGTGTTGAGATAGCCCTGGAGGATGTCCTGCTTGCTCTTTGTCCGGTCGAGCTTAAGCGAAATAATAAATTCCTTGGCCTTTCGGGTGAGAGTTTGTTCCTGCGAGAGGTACGTGTTCTTCACATATTGCTGAGTGATGGTGGAACCGCCCTGCGTCTCCTGCCCCTCCACCGTACTGGCGGCGGCTCGTAAAATTCCTTTTAGCGATACTCCGGGGTCGCTGTAGAAACTCTCATTCTCGGCGGCAATCACGGCGTTCTGTACAGATTCCGGCACGTCCGCGAGGTGGACAATATTGCGGTTCACCTTGCCCAGGCTCACCATCTGGGTACCGTCCGCCCAGTAGTACGTGTTTGCCTCCTGGACGGCGACGGCGTTCTCGTCCGGGATGTCCACACTTGTATATGCCCAGGCGAACAGGCCTACCAGAGCGCTCACGCCGAGTACGACCGTGCCCAGTACCAGCCGCCACGACGGCAGCCAGCGGCGCAGGCCTCTTTTCCCCCGGCGCGGATAGTCGACGAAGCTCCTGCCCCGCGGATGTCGCCTCGCCGGCTTCTCCCGACTCTCCTGCTGCTGCCTCTTGCCCACGGTCCGGCCAATCCCTGGATTTCGGTGTCGCCGGGAAGATGAACGGGGCGCACCGAACGGTTGGCCGCCTTTCATGAGCGTCCTATGACGGGTCTATGACCGTTCCATGACAGCTGCTGCTGCGAGGGTTCTATGACAGCTGAGGTTGTCACTCACGTTCCGGTCCGGAATGCGCAATCTGCGCCGACTGCTGAACCAAGGCCTGGTGCATGCCTTCGCTGTTCTTCGGGAGGATCGGCAGAGCGAATGCCTCGCACAGGCCTTAGGCCCGTATCGGACAGCCGGCCTCGGTGAGCCCACCGCCCGACCTGGGCTCCATGGAGTGCCTCGACGGGGTCGACCGGCAACTCGCCCCGTTGCTTCCCTTCCTCTCGTCCGCAACGGCTGGATCGAGGTCCGGCACATCCCGGATACGAGCAGCGACGCCTTCACCGTGATCCCCCTCGAAGGCCTCCGCTCTGCCCTTGCCGACCCCGCTGTCCGGTATCAAGGCGACGACTGGGGCGTCGGTGTCGGCTGCGTCGTCACCTACACCGGTCTGGCGGTCTGGCGGGGTGGCTGTAGCACCGTGTGGAGCAGCCGTCTGAACGTTGGCTGACACACACGGTGTGCTCGGGTCAGCCGAAAGCCTCACACGGGCCAACTCGACTGAGACAGCGAGCACTTCGGACCTGATTGCCTGAGGAAGGAACCAGATCACCGGCTACGGGACACGTGCCACCTTGAGCGCGTGCCATCGAAGCCTGAGCAACCATGCGCTGCCCGGCAGGGGGCCGCACGGTCGTCACGACGGCGGAGGGGCGAATGGCCCCAGGTCCGCCGCGTCGTCACCGACCTGATCGGCCAAGGCCGGTGGGAGGACGGCGACCCGGACATTCTGGTCGCCTTCGATGCCGGTTACGACGCCCCGCGCATGGCCTACCTCCTGACGCACAGCTCAGCCCGTGCACCCAAACCATCAACTCCCGGCCCAAGACGCCCACTTGGCTCGAAGAACCAGCGATCCGCCACCCGATACGACGTGGCTAAATCGACCGGACGCCCTGAAGGCATCGCCGAACGTAATCAAATCGAAGCGCGCAAACCATAAAAACAAGCTCAGTTGGCCGACGAGGGCGCGACCGCCCGGCGCCAGACGGTGGCGTCGAGGGTGACGTGGAAGGCGGGGTCGGTGTTGGCCGTCTGCCCCCGGAAGGTGATCAGGCCGATGTGACCCGCCTGGGTGAGGACGCAGAACTGGGCGCCCGGGGACAGCTTGTCCAGGGGGATGTAGTCGGCGAAGCGCGTCTCGTCGCGGCAGGTCTCCAGCGATCCGGCCTGCCCCGGGTCGAGCAGCACAAGGTGGTTGCCTGCCTGGGTGCGCACGCGGTACGGGAGCGAGTGCCCGGCGAACTCCAGGTCACCGGCGGAGCCGCCCGACTCCTGCGGCCGCAGCTCACCGTCGCCGAACCTCAGGGTGTAATTTTCCGTCAGGTTGATGCCCGTGCGGGTGACCGGCTCCGGCGCCTTGGCCACGTCGGCCGGCGACTTCGAGGCCTTGGGGGTGGACGAGGTCCCCTTCCCGTTCCCGGCGGCCTGGTCTTCCGTGCCGGAGTTGCGGCTCACGAGGTACAGGCCGCCGCCGGCGAGCAGCGCCAGGGCGAGCCCGACCGCCACGGCCACGCCCGGCCGCCGGTTCGGGCGGCCCGGCGCGGACGGCGGGGGCGGGTAGCCCGGTGGCATCGACGGCTGGGCATAGGGGCCCGGCGCGGGCGGCGTCGGCGGTCCGTACGCTCCCTGGACGGCGGGCGGTGCGGCGGGCGCGGCGGTCACCGTCGGCGCGTGGCCGGGCGGCGACGGTGCCGGGGCCGCCGGGACCCGGGTCACCTCGGGCGGTGCGGGCGCCGCCGCGCGCAGCGTGATGTCGGCGGCGACCGCGCCGGGCAGCCAGGCCTCGGGGCGGCGCAGCGGCGCGTTGCCGTTGGCGGCCCGGCACAGTGCGAGGACCTCGTCGACCGAGGGCCTGGCCGCCGGGTCCTTGGCGAGGCAGCGGGCCACCAACTCCTGGAGCTGGGGCGGGAGTCGGGTGAGGTCGGGCTGCTCGTGGACGATGCGGTAGAGCACCCCGTGCGAGGTGCCCTCGCCGAACGCGGGCAGGCCGGTCGCCGCGTACGCCGCGACCTGGCCGAGCGCGAAGATGTCGGTGGCCGGGGTGACTACACCGCCCGCGGCCTGTTCGGGTGCCATGAAGGTCGGGGTGCCGATGGTGACGCCGCTGCCGGTGAGGGCGGTCGCGTCGGCGGCCCGCGCGATGCCGAAGTCGATGACGCGGGGCCCGTCGCCCGCGAGTAGGACGTTGGACGGCTTGAGGTCGCGATGGACGATGCCGGCCCCGTGGATGACCTGCAGGGCCTCGGCGATGCCCGCGACCAGGAGCAGCACGGTGGGCACTGGCAGCCCGCCGTGCCGCTGCACGGCGTCGGCCAGGGAGGGCCCGGGGACGTAGGCCGTGGCGAGCCAGGGGTGGCGGCCCTCGGTGTCGGAGTCGATCACCGGCGCGGTGTAGAGGCCCTGCACGCGCTCGGCGGCCCGCACCTCCTGCTGGAAGCGGCGGCGGAACTCGGCGTCCTCGCCGAACTCCGGGCGGATCACTTTGATCGCGACGGGCCGTCCGCCCGGCGTGTAGGAGAGGTACACCTTGCCCATGCCGCCGGCGCCGAGCCTGGCCGCGATGCGGTATCCGGCCACGGACCGCGGGTCGTCGCCCTCCAACGGTTGAAAGACGGTGTCCAACTCTATTCCCCCACAGTCGTTTTCGGCCCGCGCGGCGGCACCCGCCCGGCGCACGCGGAACTCTACCGAACGCAAGATCCTCTGCCGCTCCAAGGAATCCGGAACGCTCGGACACGGTCTCGGTTCGCGGACGTTCCCAACGGGCGCAGGGGAGGGAGGGGCTCGGCCCTACGGTGAAGCGGAGTGCTCCCAAGGGTGCTTGAGCGGCCGGTCGCCTCCCGCACGTTGGCGACCGGCCGCAACCTTGATCAGCCACACGAACTGGGTGTACTGGCTGCGGTTCAGTCCCGACGGACGCACCCTGGCCAGCGCCAGCCGCGACGACACGATCCGCTCGTGGGACGTGACCGATCCTGCCCGGCCGACTGCTCTCGGCGCCCTGACCGGCCACACTGACTACGTCTTCTCGGTCAGCCCCGACGGCCACACCCTCGTCACCGCCAGCCGTGACCGCACGATCCGCTTGTGGGACGTGACCGATCCTGCCCGGCCGGCCCCGCTCGCGACGCCGCTGACCGGGCACACCGACTCCGTGGCCTCAGCTGCCTGCAGCCCGGACGGTTGGACCGTGGCCAGCGCCGGGCATGACCGCACGATCCGCCTGTGGAACACCACCGACACCAGACGCATCGCACCACTGTCAACAACCACCACCGGCACCAACATCCCGGGCCACGCACTGGCCTTCAACCCCACCGGCCATCTCCTGGCCACCGAAGGGCCCGGCTACACCCTCCAGCTGTGGGACACCACTGACCCTGCCCATCCCCACCCTGCGGCACCGGCCCTGACGGGGCAGATCAGCCCAAGTCACTGGGTCGGCTTCAGCGGGGACGGCCGCCTCCTGGCTGCCTCCGGCGCCGATGACAACGTACGGATCTGGGATCTGCGCGACCCCGCCCGACCCACGGCCCGTTCCCCTCTCGTCACCGGTGACATCGGCGGCATCCTCTGGGCAGGTTTCCACCCCCGCAATGCGATGCGGCCACAGTCGGCGCCGGCCACACCATCCAACTGTGGGACCTGACCAGCCCGAACCACCCCAAAATGCTGAGCCCCGGTGACCTGGCTCGACAAGGCGATCAAGGCGGAGCGCGGCCTGCCGGTGCCAACGCCCGGCCGCACCATCATGTATGTGCGGTTGCCCGTGGCCGGACAGGGTGACGTGGCCCTGATCGTCAGCCTCGGCGAAAACGCCAAGGCCGACCCTCAACTGGAACGTCTGGCCAAGGAACTGGCGGGCCAGGCAGGGACCTGAGCCACTCATAGGGGTATGCGCCGTGATGCCTGCCAGCCGTCGTCGATGCTCGTCCGGTGTACGCGAGCACCCTGGCTGGACGGCCTCGTCAGCCGCCTTCAGGGAAGGTACGTTCCCGGACTCAGCCGATCGGCTTGCGGATCTCGGCGCGTACATCGGCGGCCAGTTCGGCGGCCTCGGCAACATCGACGTCGGCGGGCTTCTGCGTGGCTGACGCGGGGGTGACGACCCCGATGCTTGCCACGGTTTGCTGTCGCCCCATGCGCACATCGGGGAGGTGAGGGTGAGGGCGCCATGCCGGGGCGCACACGGCAGGGACTCTGCCCGGTCGGCAGCACGCCGTGCCGCGCTTCGATACGAATGGGGGCATCCGCCCTCATCTTCCACCGGCTCATCGAGGGGAACGGCGCCGAGGTGTCGTCCCCGATGGTTCGGCGCTACGTCGCGGACCGGAAGCCGAAGATCCTCTCAGCCTCGGGCAAAGCGCCGGTGGAAGTGCTCATGCCGCAGACCCAGCTCCTCGGTCACGAGACGGAGGTCGACTTCGGCGGCGTGACCACTGTGCGGCCGTGTGCCGCTCTCGTGTCAGCAGCCGGGCGGAGTTTGTGCCGACGCGTGACAGCGGGGCGGACATGAGGTCAGCGGGGCGGACATGAGGCCGCCGCCGCATTGCTCAGGAGGCGGGAACAACCGTGTCGACTCCACGAGTTCGAGCCCACATGGCCCTCGCCCCGGAGAGGGCAGCCGCCGGAGAGCACGGCTGCCCGTCGCCGAAGTGCCGATGCGTCAGCTTACGGTCTCGCAGGCGCCCTGGCGGGAGGTGTAGGTGAAGGACGTGGCGCAGTAGTAGCCGGGCGTCACGTTGTAGTCGAAGTTCCAGACAGCGTGGTACCAGCCGCCGTTCTCGTAGAAGTTACCCGTCTGAGCGATCACACCCGAGGGGCCGTTGATCTGCATGTTCACCGTGCCGGCGCTGGGGAAGTGCGTCAAGTTCTCGATGTAGTAGACGTAAGTCCCGCTACCGTTGATGTTGATGCAGACCTCGAAGCTGCCACCCGCGCAGCCGGAGGCGGAGAAGGGCCGGACCCCCGCAGCGGAGTCGCGGTAGATGTCGACCGTACCTTGCGCCGTCTTGACTTCCTTGACCAGCACCGAACCCGCGGGAGCAGCCACGGAGTGGGTCGGCGTCGGGCTGCTGACGCTCGCCGCGTCGGCGGCCGCGGCTCCGGTCGCACCGACCGTCCCCACCAGGGCCATGGCGACCGCCGTCGCCTTCAGCGCGGTCAACGCCCGGCTCTTCGTCATGAACTTGTTCGTCATCTGATCCCCGTTTCCTTTCGTTGCGCGGGAACGGCTGGATACCGCACGGTGACGCTACGGACACGGGTCCTTCGGTCGTCCTAGCTTCGTCCTAGTGCGAGGTCAGCCGGGGGGAGGGCGGCGCTGATCGTGAAGTGCCGGGGGCCAACATGAGGTTCGGCGTGCCGGGGCCGTTACCCGCGCAGATTACCGGGCGCGAGGTCCGGCTCGACGAGCCGCGGCAGGCCACGATGTTGGCCGCGCTGCTGGTCGACGCCAACAACGTAGTCGCCATGGAAGGGCTCATCGCCGTGATGCGTTCAGCGGTCAGTTCGCTGGCTTCGGCTTGTCGTCACGCTGGACAGGGGCTGGTGCCTGGAGCGTTGAACCGCAGGTGCCCAGCGGGTAGGCGACCCATATCGACATCCAGTCCGTCGATGGCGCGAGGACCCGCGCACCGGCGGAGGTGTCTGTCTCATGTGGCATGTCCCGTGGCCCTCTGTTGCGGATGTTCATGGTTGGTCGGTGCGGGTGAGGACGCCGGTGACGCTGTTTCCTTCGTAGGGCTCGCGTTTGGTGTGCGGCAGGGGTACTTCGACGAGCTTCCCGTTGTAGATCATCCATAGTCCGAAGCAGGAGTCTTCTTCGTCGCGCACGAGGATCTGGACCGAGTGGGGGTCGGGCCAGGGGAGCGACTCAAGGTGGGCCAGCAGGCCGCGCCAGTTGAGGCGGATGAATTGGATGACCCATGCATAGCACTCCTGCGAGGGCATCCGACTCCCGTAGAACATCCCGTCGTCGACGCGTGTGAAGCACTGATGCCATTCCCGGTTGTCGTCGGGCTGAGTCAGTGGCTCCATTATCTCCTCTGCGTTCCTTGCCAGCACGATGACCTCGGCGAATCTGCTCATGCGTGCAGTGTCTCAGCATGTCAGCTGGTGAGCAGGGGAGTTATCCGGGTGAAGGGGCCTTCCCCCGCCGGAGTGGACACGCGTTCGGGGTCTTATGCAGCCAGCGACAGCGTAGTGGATCTTTGCTGATGCCGGTGTTCGTGCGCGACCGGGCTGCGCTGTCCGTTCGCGGAGTGGAGCCTTCGGGTGTTGTAGCGGGTCAGCCACCGGAAGACCGTGCGTCGGCAGGTGGTGGCGTCGTCGTAGCGGTGGGCGCCCTGGAGCGTCTCGCGTTTCAGGCTTGCGTGAAAGCTCTCGCAGGCTGCGTTGTCGGCGCTGGTGCCGACCGCTCCCATGGAGCGGGTGACGCCCAACTCCCGGCACAGATCGGCGAATTCCTTCGATCCGTACTGGGCTCCGTGATCGGAGTGGAAGATCGCCCCGGACAGGGAGCCACGGGTGGCAGCGGCCATCCGTATCGCGTCGGCGACCAGTTCGGTGCGCATGTGATCGGCGATGGACCAGCCGACCACCCGGCGGCTGAAGCAGTCCAGGACCGTCGCGAGATAGAGGAACTCGCCATCGCCGTAAGGGAGATAGGTGATGTCACCCATGTACTTCAGTCCCGGTTCGGGAGCGGTGAAATCCCGCCGGAACAGGTCGGGCACCGCACTGAGGGCGGGGTCGGGGATCGTGGTCCGCACGCGTCTGCGCAGGCGGATGCCGACGATGTCGTACTTGCGCATGACGCGGGCGACTCGCTTCCTGTTGATGTGCCGACCGTTCTCGCGGAGCTCGGCGGTGATCCGGGGCGAGCCGTAGGTGGCGTCGGAGTCGGTGTGGGCGGCGCGGATCTCGGCGGCCAGGGCGGCGTCGGCCGCCTCACGTCCGGCCCGGGCCGGGGCGCCTGCCCGCCACTTGTAGTAACTGGACCGGTTCAGCTCCAGCACCCGGCACAGCCGCTTCACCTCGAAGGTGTCCCGGTGGTCATCAACGAACTGGAAGCGGTTCACCAGTTCGTCTCGCCGGCGAAATACTTGGCCGCCTTGCGGAGGATGTCCCGCTCGGTGGCCAGTTTCCGTTCGCTCGCCTCCAGCTCGGCCACCCGGGCCTCCAACTGCCGGATCCGCTCGTCAGAATCGGCCACCGGCGCCGCATCGGCCGCCCGGACCGGAGTCCTTGCGGGCAGCGCGCCAGCACCACGCCGTTCGCGGTCCCGTAGCACCCACTCGCGCAAGGTGGCCCGGTTGACGCCCAGGTCGGCGGCGATGCTCTTGTACGTCGCACCGGGCGTGGACTCGTACAGGGCCACGGCATCGGCCCTGAACTCGTCCGAGTAATCCTTCAGCGCCATCGGCGGTCTACTCGCTTCCTCCGGATCCATCAAGATCCAGTATCAGCGTGTCCACCAAACAGGGGGAGGCCCCGAGGCCCGGATGTGCGTGCCCCGCACCCATGCGGTTGTCTTGTTCATCCGGCCCGAGGCAGGGTTCTGCGATGGGCAACCTGGTCCCGAGGCCTTGAACTCCCGCTTGTGGGGAGGCAGTTGTGGCAGTGTCGCTGGATGCCGATGGCGAGGACTGCCATCGCCCCGACCACCCGCCGAAGACCTGCCTTCGCCCAAGAAGCCGGTGGAGCCGCCCCGGCCCGAAAGCGCCACGTCTGCCTCTGACTTGGTGCGGCCGCTGCTCGTGACGCGGATTGTCAACCGTAGGCCGGCGAACTGGACGCTGGGGAATGCCCCTTGGACACCCGCGAAAGCAGCAGGGCTGATGCGTTCTCAGGTGGCGAGATGAAGGGTTTCGCCAGGTTCGGTGGGACGGGGGTCAAGCTGAGCACCCCGGTCGGGACGAAATGGGGCGGGGCACAGCTACGCCCCGTCGGGCAGTTCACTGCTGTCGAAATAGACCACCAACGTCTGCTCCGGCTGTTCGGCCAAGTGAAAAGCGGTGTACACATAGTCGATCGCTCCCCGTTGCGGATGCTGTAGCCGTTTCCGGCCGCTCTGCCGGGCCTGCACCTCGTACCGGGGCCACCAGTCCCGCACCTCCGGGCTGCCCTCGTTCAGCTCCTCGATCAGTCGGGCGTACCGCGGGTCGCCGGAATGGCGCGCGGCCAGCGCCCGAAGTCGGGCGAGCAGGCCGCGTGCCTCGGCTTCCCAGTCGAGCAGAACGTCCCGGGCCACCGGTTCGAGGAACACCCAGCGGACGAAGTTGGCCGGCCGGTCCGTCTCGGTGATGAGCTTCGGAAACAGTTCGTCCGCTGCCTGGTTGTGCCTGAGGACGTCGTAGTTGCCGCCGATGATGTACGCCGGGTGCGGCTGGAGCAACAGGGGGACGGCCCCCGCCTCGGCCGTTAGTGGCTCGCGTTCCCCGGCTTCGGCCGCAGGTGCGTGACCGGCAAGCTGGAGGAGATGATCGCGCTCGTGACGGTCGAGCCGCAGCGCCGCGGCGAGGGCGTTCAGCACTTGTTCGGAGGCGCGGATCTCCCGCCCCTGTTCCAGGTACGTGTACCAAGTGGCGCTGATCCCGGCCAGCAGTGCCAGTTCCTCTCGGCGAAGTCCCGGAGTCCGGCGGCGGCCGGTCTGGGGCAGGCCCACCTCGTCAGGGGTCAGGCGCTCTCTCCGGCTGCGCAGAAACGCACTGAGCTGACGGCGTTGGTCGCGTTGGTCCGGCTGCGTAGGCATGACGGGCACCTTCAGTTCCAGAATAAGTACGGTCTGGATACCAGGCTAAAGCTCCTGAAGACTGGTGTGCGAGCACAAGGCCACGGCGCTAGCCGACGGTCTCACCGGTACCCGGCCGTCCAGTGCGCAACAGCTTCCGACGCTCCACCAGGAGCTGCTGCCGCTCAGTACCCCCCGGCCCCGGTGCCAAGGTTGGAGAGGATGACTTCATGTCCGGGATCAAGGGCAAAGTGGTGGCGATCACGGGAGCCAGCAGCGGCATTGGCGAGGCGACCGCGCTACTGCTCGCCGAACGCGGTGCGAGAGTCGTGCTCGGCGCGCGCCGGTCCGAGCGCCTGGCGGAACTGGTGGCCCGGATCGAGAAGGCGGGTGGTGCGGCCGTACAGATCCGCACCGACGTGACCCGGCGGGATGACCTGCACGCTCTGGTCGCGCTGGCCGGTGAGCGATTCGGCCGGCTCGACGTACTCGTCAGCAACGCCGGAGTCGGCACGATCTCGCCTCTCGACGATCTGTGCGTCGAAGAGTGGGACCACATGGTCGACGTCAACGTGAAGGGTGTGCTGCACGGAATCGGCGCCGCGTTGCCGGTCTTCCGGGCACAGGGCGCCGGGCATTTCATCACCACCGCCTCCACGGCCGCGTTTCGCATCGTGCCGACCATGGCGGTCTACGCCGGCACCAAGTTCGCGGTCCGGGCCATCTGCGAAGGGCTGCGCCAGGAAGCCGGCGACTCCCTACGGGTGACCACCGTCTCACCCGGTGCGACGGTGACCGATTTCGCCGAGGCGTCAACCAACAGCCAAGTCAGAGCAGAGATCATGAGGATGCGGGACCACATTGCAATCCCGCCCGACGCAATCGCCCGGGCCATCGCTTTCGCGATCGATCAGCCTGCCGCGGTAGACGTGAACGAGATCGTCGTACGGCCCACCGCCCAGAGCTGACCTCCCCCGCTCTTCCGGTGCGGACACACGCCCACGGGACTGCTCCACGGGTCACATGGCAACACAGGCCCCTCGGCCAGTGGGTGGCATATCCGAGTGGATACGACGGACCCGACGCCAGATGATCAAGGTTGCTGAGACCGAAGATCGACCTGGAGCGGCGGCCGCGTGCAACCTTCCCTGATCAGCGCCCTCACACTCCACTTCGAGGACACAGTCGCGTCATGTCCACCTATGGACTCCGCTGAACTGTCCACGCCGGCCGAGGTGTTCGACCGTCTCCCCGATCCACGCCGAGTACGAGGACGCCGCTATCGACTCGGCTCACTGCTGGGGCTGCGCCTGGTCGCGGTGCTCGGGGGCGCGCGGTCGCTGACTCAGATCGCCCGTTTCGCGGCCGACGCGGCGCCTGAGGTGCACGAGCAGCTGGGGCTCGCCCGGGCCACCCCGAACGCCTCCTCCCTCGGACGCCTGTTGGCGCGGCTGGACAGACACGGTCGATGATGCGGTGGGCGCATGCGTGAGTCGGGACGTCCCTCTGGCATGTTCTTGATCCCGTTCCGAGACCTTCAGCATTCACCGGTGCCGCTATTGTCCTGAGCGGTGCCGGCCGTCAGGGTCTGGCCTGTCAAGGGGAGGGGTTCAGCCATGGGATGGCTCAAGAACTGGGGGCACAATCAGGTGCGGAAGGGTGCGATCGCCGCACGGGAGCGAGGCGATGCCACCTATGTGCACACCTTGGCGGCTTCCGCGGACCAGATACATCAGCGGTACATCACGGCGATTGAGTCCGAGGGATGGAAACTGACCGAGCGTCATGAGAACCCGGCTACTCCGCGCCAGCGCTGGACTCTCACCTTCGAGCGCACCAAGGCCTAACCCCCGCACCCCGCCCGCTCCACGTCACAGGGGCGGGCGAGGTGTCAGTGGTGCCGGTTAGGGTTTCTGGTGACGGGGTCGGCCTTGAAGCATCCAGCACTGGAGACTCAACGGTATGAACCTCCCGGTCTGCGCGGGGGTGGTTACGGCCCAACCGGCGCCGGGGAAACAGGGCCCGGTAGAGGCTTGCTAGCCCGGCCCCGTCACCACCTTCTGCCTGGCGCCGTGACCGGGAGCGTTCGCCGGGTTGTTCGTGGTGCTGGTTGGAAATGCTTTCCCGGACCCCCACCGAACCTTCGCCCTCGACGAGTTCGGCCCGCTTGGCATCCGACCGCCCGCCAGCCCGACGTCCTCGCAGCTCAACGACGCGAACGCGCCCGCATTCGTAGGGAGAGAGGCGTCCGCTTCGGCGGACGGACCCGTACTGTGGGTGGGCTGGGCAGGGCCCGGGCCTGTCGAACTCCCGCTCATTCCTGGGAGTTGTTGTGATGGCGCTGGGGGCCAGAGGAGGCGCACATGGCCCCAGCGGGCTCGGGCCGCGTCTAGGGGCGGACAACCAGCTCGGTGGGTGGTGACGTCGGCGGCCGAGGTAGTCCGCGACCTGGCCTGCCGGGGGTGATCGAGCCGAGGATGCTGGAGTGGCGCGCGCCGGTGCAGGTGGGGATCGTTCCCGGCAGGCTGTGAGCGGTGAGCCAGCCGAGCACCGCGAAGGCGTAGGCTTCCTTCGCGCCCGACGGCAGTCCGAGCTCGTCCGAGGTCCGCAGCACGGTGGGGCCGGCGTTGTGATGCCGGGACAGTTCCTCCGCCAGCCACCGCATCAGCACCGGGTTGCGGGTTCCGCCGCCCGAAGAGATCACCTCCGTGGTGCCGAAGGGCCGGAGGGCGTCGGCGACGGTCCGTGCGGTGAGCCGGGTCACCGTGGCGAGGACATCCTCGACGGGCATCGGCTCGCACGCAGCCAGTGCGGTGCGCAGATAGGGCCAGTGGAACAATTCCTTGCCCGTCGTCTTGGGGGCCGGCAGCGCGTAGTACGGCTCGTCCAGCAGCCGTTGAAGCAGTGGCTGGTGGACGCTGCCCCGTGCGGCGAGCGCGCCGTCGGTGTCCATGGAGGGGGCCGGGCCTGAGGCGTCGGGTCGCGCCAGCTCTCTTGTGGCCGCGTCGATGAGCGCGTTGGCGGGGCCGGTGTCGAAGGCGATCGGCGAGTCGGCCGCTCCCCGCGGTACCACCGTCACGTTTGCGATACCACCGAGGTTGAGCGCCGCGGGCACGCCCGGACGGCCGCGCAGCCACAGGGCGTCGACGATGCTCACCAGAGGCGCGCCCTGACCTCCGGCGGCCACGTCGCGGGTCCGGAAGCCGGCTACGACAGGACGGCCCGTCGCCTCGGCGATCCAGGCCGGTTCGCCGATCTGGAGGGTTCCGTGCACCCGGCCGGCATCGGCCCAGTGGTAGACGGTCTGCCCGTGCGAGGCGACCAAGTCGGCCCGTCCGTCGCACAGTTCGGCGTCGGCCCGGACGGCCAGCGCGGCGAACTCCTGCCCGATGCGCGTATCGAGCCTGCACACCGTGGCCAGGTCGGTGCCGGCGGGTGGGAGTGACCGGGCCACTTCCGCGCGGAGTTCGTCCCCGTACGGTGTGCTGATCGTGCCCAGCGGGGTGAGAACCAGTGTGTTGCCTTCCAGCGCCACGTCGGCTGCGGCGGCGTCGATGGCGTCGTAGGAGGTTCCGGACATCAAGCCGATCACCCGCAGGGCGTTCGTTCGGGGTCTGTCCGGGTGCGAGTCGGCTGTATGCGGGGCCTTGGGCGAGGGGCCTTTGTCGCGCCGGGCGTTCACCTCAGGCTCCTTTGGTGAGCGTCTCCGCTCAGTGTGAGCAGCGCGGCGAGGCTGACGGTGCAGGCGGCCGTGGCGTAGTACGCGGGGATGTCCGCGTCCCCGGTCCACTCGATGGCCTCGGTGATGATCAGGCCGGCGCATCCGGAGAACACGGCGTTGGAGAGGGCGTAGGCCAGCCCGAGTCCCGTGTAGCGCACGGTGGTTGGGAACATCTCGGCCAGCATCGCCGGCCCGGGCCCGGCCATCAGGCCGACCGCGGCCCCCGCGACCAGGAGCAGGGCCCCCTTCACGTACGAGGGTGTGTCGGGGTTCTGCACCAGGTTGAGCAGCGGCAGCGCGAACACGGCGACCAGCAGCGCGCCCGCCAGCATCACCGGTCGTCGTCCGATCCGGTCGCTCAGCTCGCCCGAGGGCAGGATCGTGGCCGCGAAGCCGACGTTCGCCAGCACGGTGGCGAGCAGCGCCTGCTGGAACGAGACGTTCGCGGTGTGCTGAAGGTAGGAGGGCAGGACCACCAGGAAGGTGTATCCGGCGGCCGACCAACCCATCAGCCGTCCGACACCCTGCGCGATCGCTTTGACCGTTTCTCCGGTGGGTGGATGGGTGGGTGGATGCTTCGGAGTTTCGCTCTCCGTCGTCACGGCCGAGGCGGCGAAGACGGGCGTTTCGTCCAGGTGGAGACGCAGCCACAGGGCGCCGAGTCCCAGTGGCAGCGTGAGCAGGAACGGCAGTCGCCATCCCCATCCGTCCAGTTGCGCGGTAGTCAGCACCGTCGCCAGGAGCGCCGTGGTGCCGGCGCCCGCGAGCAGACCGATCGATACGGTGAATGACTGCCACGCCCCGTAGCGTCCCCGGTGTCCCGGCGGCGCGAACTCCGTCATGACCGCCACGGCGCCCCCGAACTCCCCACCTGCCGACAGCCCTTGGACGATGCGCAGCACCGTGAGCAGCCAGGGTGCGGCGGCGCCGACGGACGCGTACGTCGGCAGCGTGCCGATGAGGGTCGTGGCGCCGGTCATCAGGCAGACGACCAGGACGAGCACGGGCCGGCGGCCGACTCGGTCGCCGAGCCTTCCGAACACGGCGGCCCCGACGGGCCGGAAGAAGAACGCGAGCGCGAAGGACGCGTACGTCCTGACGAGCCCTTCGGTCTCACTGCCTCCCTCCGGCGTGAAGAACCGTGCGGCGATGACGGTGGCGAGATAGCCGTATACGCCGAACTCGTACCACTCGATGAAGTTGCCGACGGATCCCGCCAGCAGTGCCCGGTGGGGTCCGGGCGGCCGGGCTGCGCCGGGAGACCGGACCGGAGCGGGGTCGGGTGGGGTCATGGAGCCAAGCGTGCTGACCGAGGCCGGCCTCCACAAGCCCCGTCCGCCATCTGCCGTAGACAATAGGAAGGCGGCGCCAGGGTTCTCGTGGCGTCGGCCCGGCGGGAGGATCTGGTGGCTGCCTGGGAGGTGGTCCGGGATTCGTTCGCCGGCCATGATGTCCCCAGCCGACCGTACTTGCCGGGCTTCCCTCTCGGCCGGGGCGTCAGGGCGAACTCATCGCGCATATCCGCACCTGGTCCTCCAACGCCTGCGCTCCCGTCGGCAGCGACGTGTCGCGAGGCAGGGACGCAGGCCTGGAATGGCTGGCCCGGTCGAGTCTGGAGGCCGTCGAGCAAACCAGCGGTCCCAGCGGTATTCGGTCCTGGAGACGGCAATCTCGCCAACTATCTCTGGGACGGGTCCAGGGTCCAGGTCGTCGACTTCGAAGTCTCCGGTCGCAGTGATCGCGCCTTCGAGCTAGCGGAGATCACCGAGCATGTGTCGGGTTGGGTGGAGCTCCCCCTTGATGTCCCCTTGTTCCTGAGCCACTTCGACCTGACCGCAGCTGAAGCCTCCCGGCTTCAGGAGTGTCGGCGGCTCCTCGCCCTCGTCTGGCTGTTCCTGCTGTCGTTCGACGATCCGGACAACCCCAGGAACCCGCCCGGCGCCGCAGACCGGCAGGCCGACCGTCTGCTGGAACTGCTGATCTGAATGGCAGCCTGAGACGGCTCGGACGAGAGGCTCGGAAACCTCCGGATCTTCAGGCGGCTGCCGCGAGGGTGGTGGCCGCCTCGGTCCGCCGCTGTTTCCGGGCCAGTCGGCGGGACATGAGGGTGATGAACGCCCATTGGATGTGGGCTTCGGCGTGGGACATGAGGCGTTCGTAGTCCCTCGCGTTGCGCCTCGCCCGCATCGTCCAGCGCGGCTCGCCTCCGCGACCGCCGGACGGGGGGTTGTGCACCGCCTCGAACCGCTCCCGCTCATCGGGGATGCCGGCCAGGATCTTGTGGATCGTGTGCGACACATCCGCCCGCCGACGCTCCCTGGGCCAGCGTGAGGACACCCACCGGTAGTCGCGGACAGTCGTGTAAGCCAGGCCGAGCTCCTCCGCGAACCCCGCAGGGCCTCGCCGGCGGTGAAAAGGTCCTTCGCACCCCCATGGGGGCGCATCGGCTCGATCTCGATCGCCGCGTCCCCGATCCGCCACTGAGCCGCGCTCATCGTGGCCACCCAGTCCCGCCCCAGCTTCACCAGTTCGTCGAAGCGGTCCCGGGTCACACTCCCCACCATCGGAGCCATCCGCACCCACCCCCACGGATCCGGGAGCGGCACCCTTCCGCACCGTCAACTCGCCCCGAACATCTGCTACTTGGCACCATCCGGCTGCCTCGGACCCACTGCCAGGGCGCGTACCCGCGGCGCGTGAAGCGGCCCGCCGTCCAAGAAGCGCGCGGCCTCACGCCCCGCCGGATTGCGTGCGCCGCCGATGCCAGAACCGTTTGCGGCAGCGGGGAGAGCAGTACCTTGCCGAGGCCGGATGTTCGACGCCGACCGTCCACGACTGTCAGCACTGCGGGCACACGGCCCTCCGGCCGGCCTTCACCGCCTCGGTCCTCCCCCGTGTCCACCGGCCCTGGCGCCAGCACCGCGAGCGGCATGCCGATGAGCAGAACACCGCTGTCGCCTTCGCCTTCGGCATCAACGGCTCACCGCACCCACGGCACAGCCGCGGGCCACCGTCGTCGTCCACGGCGACGACCAGCCGCAGCCGCACCCCCGGCCCCTGCTCATACCGGCACCGTACGCATGACGCTGGCGCCAGCCCACCCCACCGCAGGGCGAGTTGGTGCTATTCCTGCCGCAGGATTGCCAGGGCGAACGCCAGTCGGCGCTCCAGCCAACTCGCCTGCGGTACGTACAACTTGATGCCCTGCGTGTGCCCGGCTGTCAAAGCGACCTCGTCGTCCGCGCGCCAGGTGACGGGCTTCGTCGGGCGTGCGGAGCTGTGGTTGTCGCTCGCGGCCTGCTCTCCGTAGAGGACGGAGTCGACGACACTGCCGACAAGGGAGCCCGCACCTCTCACGGCGGCGTCCGCACCGCGGCCCGCGATCTCCCGCGCACTGCCCTTGGCCCAGTGGTAGCGGGCCACGACGTCGGGATGCCCCGGCTGCCGCAGCCACCAGCCGTGCTGCACCGCACGCTTGGCGGCCGGGGTGCGGAACACCACGCCCAGTTCCTGCCCGGCCTGGTCCCGTACCTGATAGCGCTCGCCGCCTCTGCCGCCGCTTGTGGGCTCGACCGTGCACAGCAGCCCTCCGGCCTCCGTGGCGTCGTGCAGCTCGTACGACCGAACCTCCGGATCCCGCTGCTCAACGAACGCCGCGGCGGCGAAGTAGCGCTCCCCGTCCAGGGTCACCGGCATACGCACCGCGTGCCGCCCGACCAGCCCCTTCTTCCGGAAGGCGGACGGGCGCACCACCTCGCTGACCACGAAACCGCCCTCGGTGTCCCAGCGCACCGGGACGACCGGCGGGTCCACCTTCTTCTTGCCGAACACTCCGGGTTTCCTCCCCGATCCCACACTGGCGGAGTCCTCAGTGCACAACTCCGAAGAGCACGGCGAATCCAGCGAACACCCCGACAGCCACCACCATGACAAGGCCCGCGTACAGCGCGCACACCCACCCTGTCACGATCGAGGCGAGCGCCCACCACCGGCCCGGCAGCCCCTGGCGCTTGGCCCGTCGGCGAGCCACATGGCCCGAGACGACCGCGGTCAGCGCGGTCAACTCCACCAACACGAACCAGCCGCCCGTCGCCGGCATGTAGAAACTCGCCGCCGACATCCACATGCTGCCGCTCGCCACAATGACCGCCGTCAAAGCGGCGCCCAAGCTGATCGCGGCAGCCCGATTCTCCGGCTGTGCCCGTACCTGTTCCCCCATGTCGACCATGGCGGGGAGTCTAGCCACCGCCGTGGAACGCGCTCAGGGCGGAGCGTCGCAGGACACGCGAACCGACCAAACACCGTCACCTGAACTGCACAGAAGGCCCACTCAACTTGTCATGTCAGGACCCGACACAGGCTCTCAGCGGTGCAGCTGCTTCACCCGGCGGGTGAAGGCGGCGGTACACGTCACCAGGGGACGACGCCCGCGTCGTTGAAGAACGCGCCGGTCGGGCCGTCGTCGGGCAGGGTCGCGAGTTTGATGGCGATCGCCGCGCCCTGTTCGGGGGTGCGCACGCCGCGGAAGCCGTTGAGGTCGGTCGCGACGTAGCCGGGGCAGCCGACGTTGATCAGGATGTTCGTGCCGCTCAGCTCGCGGGCGTACTGGAGGGTGACGGCGTTCAGGAACGTCTTCGACGGCGCGTACGCCACGGCCACCGGACCTGCCGTTTGGTCTGCGGCGGGTCCTGATTGGCGGGTGAGGGAGCCGACGCTGCTGGACATGTTCACGATGCGCGGCGAGGCGGAGCGGCGCAGCAGCGGCATCATCGCGTTGGTGACGCGGATGACGCCGATCACGTTGGTCTCCACGACCGTCCGGATGGTGGCGGGATCGACCCGGGTGGGCTCCTGTGGCATGCCGCCGGTGATGGCGGCGTTGTTGACGAGCACGTCGAGGCGCCCGGTCTGTTCCCCGATCAGCTGCGCGGCGGCGGTGGTGCTCGCGTCGTCGGTCACGTCCAGTGGCACACCGAACGCGTCGACGCCGGCCGCGCGCAACTGCCCCACCGCCGCTTCGCGGCGCTGATCGTCGCGGGCGCCTACGCCGATACTCCAGCCGAGGGCGCCCAGGCCCCTGGCGATCTCGTAGCCGATTCCCTTGTTCGCGCCGGTGACCAGCGCAGTCGTTCGTCCGTTCATGGGGACCATGCTGCTCTTGGACCCCGGCGGGGGTCCAAGACCGATCGGGTGGGCAGCGATACCGTCCAGGTATTGATCCGGGTAGCGTGCCTGTATGGAGACTCGGGAACTGCGCTATTTCGTCGCTGTCGCTGAGGAGTTGCACTTCGGGCGGGCCGCGCAGCGGCTCGGGATCGCGCAGCCGCCTCTGTCGCGGGCGATCCAGCAGCTCGAACGCCGGCTCGGGGCGGCGCTGTTGGATCGGACCAGCCGCACGGTCACGCTGACCGCGGCCGGCTCGGTGCTGTTGGACGAAGGCCGGGCGGCCCTCGACGCGGTCGACGCCGCCGAGCGCCGGGCCCGCCGCGCAGGCCTTTCCGCGACCGGCCGTCCTGGCCTGGCGCTGGTCGCGAAAGCCAGCGCGTCCAGAGAACTGCTGGCCGAACTGCTCGACGCGTACGCTGCCGAACCCGGCGCGGTCCCCGTCGACGTCATCCTGTGCGGCCCAGCCGAGCAGCAACGACTCCTGCGCGAGGGCCGGGCCGATGTGGCGCTGCTGCACCGGCCGTTCGACTCGACAGCCGGGTTCCACACCGAAGAACTCAGCACGGAGGGCCAGGTTGTGGTCCTGCCGGCCGGGCATCCGCTCACCGTCCGCGCCCATGTGCACATGGCCGACATCACCGCCCTGCCGGGCCTGCCCCTGCCACGCTGGCCCGGCTCCGACGGCACCTACCCGCCCGGCCTCGGCCCACAAGTCCGCGACCAGGCGCAGCTGCTGCAGCTCGTCGCGCTCGGCCGCGCGTGCGCACTCGTACCGGAGTCGTGCCGAGCCCAGCTGCCCGGTGACCTCGCTGCCGTGCCCGTGCTGGACGCGCCGGCAGTCACCACCGTCATCGCCTGGCCCCCGCACAGCCGGTCCAGAGCCGTCGCCGACCTTGTCCGCACTGCGACACGTCTCCAGTAGTTCCAGCATGCCGGGCCAGGTTCCACCTCTCGTGTCCCGGCTCACACGCCATGACCGCCCGGTCGAGGGGGCCGGCCAACTGTCCTGTCCCAGGCAAGTGTGCGCAGGGCGAGGCCTTTACGTGCGGTGCCTGGAGTTGCGTGGGACGGGCTCTCCGAGCCGCCCCGATTGGGTGTGGGCATCTGCGCTTTGGCGTATGCATCACCCCAGCGCTGGCTCATCCGATGTCTGTGCTGCCGCAGATGAAGGTGGTGTCCTGGATGAGTCCTGGTGTGATGCGGACACCGGTCAGGTGCTCGGCGAGGACGAATGCTGCCTCTGCGGCCAGGTGTTCTGCGGTGTGGGAGGTCTCGTCCCAGAATGGGAAGCCGCAGTGATGCTGGCCTCCAGGAGTTCGTCAGGTGCCGTTCCCCAGCGGCGGTCGGACACCGCGGGCTCGAACGTCACTCGCTCGGTGGTGACTTCGGCCCAGAGGAACGAGGCGAGCCCGTTCATATTGATGAAGTGAGAGACCCATCGCGTTGCCGCAGATGCGGGCAGGGCTCGCTCCTTGGTGACGCCGAGGTAGCCGACGGGCGCTTCTGCGAGGTCGGGAAAGCGCTCGTTGATCCACACGTAGTCGGCGGCACTCGCGGTCATGGCCGAGGTCCTTGCGCATGCCTCCGGCGAAGCCGCGCGCGGAGTCGCCGGCGCCCACGTCGTGGAGGAGCCGACGCGCGGGTGCTCAAATCCCTTGCAGGGAGGGGGGCCTTCGTGTTGACACTGTTTGCATGATCAGGGCGGCGAGGGAGCTTCTACCGGCGGGCGCGGTCGTTCTGGGCGTGCAGGACGGGTGGCCGGGGCCGCCTCCGCTGCGTTTTGAGCGGGGCATGGACAGGCAGTGGTACCTCTGGCAGGGCGATCAACTGCTGATCGAGGCCCGGTCTGAGGGCGAGGGCTGCTGCCGCGACCTTCACCTGCGCCGCCTTCCCGGCTACCGCTCTCCACTGCCACCTCTGACCGCCGCGGCGATGCGGGCCGGCGCCGAGTGGTCGCACCGGTATGCCCGGTGGCTGGAGGAGACGGGGCACGGTCCGTTGCACCACGGGCGATGGCGCCTGACCCCGCGCACCACTTTCGCTCCGGGCATCTGGAGTTGCGACCTCGTCCAGGACTGGCCGGACGCCACCCTCGACATGCTCTGCGGGGGCGGCTGGCAGGGTGTCCTGCCGCTGCGTCCATTTCCGGCCCCGGATGCCCCGCGTGTGAAGGCGTACCGCAAACACGTCCGCGAGGGCACCCTCGCCCCCGTCCTGTTGTGGTGGGTGTCCTTTCTGGATGGCTGGCTCATTCTCGACGGCCACGATCGGGCTGCGGCCGCACTGGCCGAGGGGACGCAGCCGGCCTGTGTGGAACTGGTCCGCGTACCGGACGAACCTGACTGGCAGGCGACCGCGGAGCTTGTTGCTGGGGCGTACGAGGAACGGTTGGCGCGCCTGGCCGCGCTCCCCAAGGGCCCGCACACTGCTCGCCAACGGCAGACCCTGGACCAGGGCTACGCCACCGCCGTCTCCACCCTGCCGTACGACGCGGAAGACACCCCCATGTTCGAGCGCCCCCGCGACTGACGATGCCGTGCTGCGCCCCATCTCGGAGGCGTCAGTGTCGAGAGCGGCGCTTTCCGCGCCGCCCTGTCTGTCCGCCGCATGAGCAGGAGACCATCACCATGACAGACACCGCACAAACGACGGCCGTGGCCGGTTGGGTCCTGAAATTCATGGACGCCATTGACACCCTGGAGTTCGATGAGGGCTTCGCGCCACTGACCGAGGACACCGACATGTTCTTCGGCACCGCGCATGTGCACGGTATCGAAGCCATCAAGGCGTTCTTCGTGAAGATTGACTCGCCGCTGAACATCACCCATGAGGTTCTTGAGTTCTGGACCGCGGACAACGGGGTCCGTCTGCTGCGCGGCGAAGCAACCATGGCCAGGAAGAGCGAACCGGAGCAAGTGGTGCGGGCCCCGTTCATGCACATCTTCTACCTCGACCAGGAAGATCCGGTCCGCATCCGGACGCTGCGCATCACTGCAGGCCCGCTGCAGACCGACACCGTGTTCCCGGAGGCTTGATCCGCGGCCCGACGGCGGCGAGACGTGTGCAGGGCTTTCACCGCGTCGCCCGCCGCGCTACGACGGTGAGCGTTGCCCAGGCTGGACCGCAGGCGGAGGCCGTGAGGCAACTGGCCGTCCGGTGGCACCGACGACGACAGAACACAGTGCTGGACGGCCGACCGGGCCGGCCCGCTCGATGTCAGCTGAGAGTGCGGGGCCCACGTGCGACCGGAGGGCGGCTGGCCTCGGCAGACAGCGACGAAGAGCCACGTGCCGTCTTCGACGCGAGCCAGGGCAATGGTCGTGGCGGTGTTGAAGGCCTCGGTGGCGGGCTCTGACGGGGCTGCTGGCGCCGCGTGATCGCGATAGGACGTCGTCTCTGATGGTCGCGTCGTTCGTTCGGTAGGGCGTGACAGATCTGATGGGACGGCAGGCGCCTGAAGACCTTTGGGTGTTATTTCGGCGGGTGGTACCTCCCACAGAGGTGAAGCGTCCGCGGAGTGGGGCCGACGCCGGGCTGACGACTGCGAGGTGCCGGGCGCGATCATCTTCGTAGCGACGTCGGGTTGCACCCGGCGGCAGCTCCCGCCAGTTTTCGGGCCAGGCAGGCAGACGGTCTACCGACGTTTCGCCCAGTGGAGCCGGGCACGCGTAGGAGCCCGACTTCACCGCGTCGTCCTGGACGAACTAGGCGGATTCGGGGGACTCGATTGGTCGCGCTGCGCGATCGATTCGGTCAGCCTTCGAGCGGTAAAAAGGGGGCCATTGGGCCATTGATCGGACCGAATCCGACCGGGCGTGGAGCCATCGCATCGCCTCGGCCGCCACCGGCGGGTCGTCGAGCGGACCGTTTCTTGGCTCGCCGGCTGCCCTCGACTCCACCGCCGCACGAACGCACGGGAAGACACCGGCCTGAGGGGGCCGGTGTCGCTCTCGGCGACAGGGGTTCAGGGCATCATGTCGCCGATGATGAGGGCGGCGACCCACATCCCCCACATCATGGGGAGCGCAGCGGCCAGGGAACTGGCGCGTCGTAGCACCGGAGTTCCGGGGGTCAGCTGTGGGCCGGGCTGTCCGGGAATGGGTGCAGGCAGCTTGTTGATGTGCGCGAGTGTAATGCGGTTGATGATCAGAGTGCCGGGGGTGAATACAAGGAGGGAAAAAGGCGACCACCAGCCCTGCCACATCGTCCTGCCGGTCATCTCACGGTAGATCGCGGTGCCGCACGGCCGGCAGAAGGGTCCGTTGACACTCGAAAACCGCATCCACATCAATATGCCCTGGTGCTGGCGGAACGTCGCGAAAGCAGCCGGAAGTGCACCGCAGATTCGGCAGGTCAGAGGCGGCGCCACCAGCGTGGGCAGGACGGGAGTGGCGCCGGGCACGGGCGGCCCGAAGGAGCCGGTGGGCGGCGCCGCGGGGTGCGGATGGGTGGGCTGGGGCGCCATCGGGTGGGGGACAGGGTAGGACGGGAAGCCCTGCGGGGGCGGGGTGGTCACGGTATGCGTTCCTCGGTCGGGGGGACGGGGGCCGGCCCCGGTATCAGGGCGAGCAGGGAGCGTGGTTGGCGAGCTGCGGATCAACGCAGGTCTTGTCCTCGCCTACTCCCGCCCCGCACTTTGTCATGAACGCCACGTTACGCATCTACCGCCCCAACCACCTGAGTACTTCTACTCAGTCCCATGCGTCGTAGCTCTCTCTCAAGCGCGTCGGGCACACCCGAGGCCAACTCGACGGGCCGACAGAGGAGGTGGAGGCGAGGCCATGCTTCCAGAGGTTCATGAAGGTACGTCAGGAGCGTGTCCCAACGCAGTGTGCTGAATGCTCCGAGGGGGAGTCGCCGGGCTGGGCGCGGGAGAACCGCACTCCGTGCCGGTCGATGTCGAAGTCCGTGATGGTCACCACGTGGGCGGGTCCTCCGGCGATCGTCACGAGGGCGGCGAGTGAGCCCTTGCCTGCCGCGTCCGTCCAGGCAGGACAACAGCGGTTCGATGGCCGGATTCGTTGGCCTCAAGGCGAAACCAGCGACTGTTGGATCGGGACCCGTGCTGGCTGAACACCAACGTGCGCGCGGCGTGCTCCAGCGACAGCACGGCCGTGAAGTGCATCTTCCTCGGCTGGCTCTTGGTGGGTGTTACGGCGGGTTGTCAGTCTCAGGCCGGCGTCGGTCCCGCTCCGGAGCGACGGCCCTGTTCTGCGGCCCTGCGCTGGGAGTTGACGCGGTGGGTGGTCATGCCGTCCAGCCGGTGTGGTGCAGCCAGTCCTTGAGGGTCATCAGGCCGGGGTGCAGGCGGCGCAGGAGGTGGATGTCCCGGTCTCGGGCGTAGAGATCACGGTCGGCGAAGAACTGGAACATCGCGGCGTAGTCGTGGCCGAAGTCGGGGACGGCGGCGCGCAGTTCGTCATGAGGCATCGGGATGTAGGTGCTGGGGGTGCCCGTGACCCGAGCGAAGGTGGCGGCGATCTCGTCGCCGGTGAGGCTGTCGCCGATCACCGCGAGGTCGCGGGCGCCCCAGGACTGCCAGTTGTCGAACATGTGGCAGGCGAACCAGGCGATGTCGTCGAGGGCGACGAGCGGGTAGTGGGCGACGCTGAGGGGGAGCCTGAAGGTCAGACCGCCCCGGCCGTCCGGTCGGGGGGTGAGTCGGTCCCGCAGGTTCTCGAAGTACGGCGCCGTGGTCAGTACCGAGACGTGGTCCGTGTACCAGCCGTCGGTCTCCTTGCGGAGCATTTCCTCCGACCGCATCAGGTCGATGTGGGCGGCGACGGCAGCTTTGCTGTCGAAGTGCGGGACGGGGTGGCCGGTCAGGGACACCGCGCTGTCCAACGAGGACCAGATGAAACGCTCCACGCCGGCCCGCTCCACGCCGGCCCGCTCCGCGGCGGCCAGCAAGTGCAGCCCTTGCCGGTACTCGCCCACGGCGCTGCCCGTCGCGAAGAAGTCGGTGTTGGCGAACACGCGGTCGGCCTGCCCGATCAGGACCTCGAAGGCCGCGGGGTCGGAGCGGACCAGTCGCACGCGGTCGGGCGCGGTGGCGGCGAGTTCGGTGGCGTGCACGGCCATGACGGTCTCGGGGTGCCGCTCGGCCATCAGTCCACTGACGCCGACGGTGGCGGTCAGGTCACCGAGGACATCGAGCAGCCGCCAGATGCCGGTGGTGACGCCGTAGTCCGCCCAGGAGGTGCTGTGTGTGTCGTCGATGCCGGACAGCGGCCACGCCGCGGCCATCGGCGCGTAGGCGGGCCAGTGCCCTGGTGACCACAGTTCCAGCGCGACGGTGACCAGCGCGACGACCTTCCGCCCGCCCGGCCATTCGGTCTCTGCTCTCATTCGGTTCCCCTGCTCGGCAGCTTCCGCCGTGGACGCTAGTCAGGCGGTAGGTACCTCCAGGTTCCTGACAGTGGGCTACCGTCGGGGCATGCGTGAGTACCCCGGCAGCGTCTTCCTCGCCGACTGCCCGGCTCGGCTGGCGATCGAGATCATCGCCGACAAGTGGGCGGTGGTCGTGCTGTTCGCGTTGAGCCGCGAACCGTGCAGGCACGGCGAGTTGGTCGACCTGATCGGCGGAATCTCGCGGAAAGTGCTGACCCAGACGCTGCGGCGGTTGCAGGGGTACGGGCTGGTCGACCGCCACGCCGAGGCCGGGAAGGTCGGGTACGTGCTGACCGACTTGGGCCGTACGCTGGTGAAGCCGATCGCCGTGCTGACCGAGTGGGCTCACGAGCACGGCGCGGCCGTGGTGGAATTCCAAGAGTCCGAAACGGACCGAGACCTCCCGGCCTCCCCCTCACGTCCCGCCACCGCCGTTTGAGCGCACACGGTACTTGGCCTGGGATGCGGCGATGAACGGCGTATCACAGCCCCCTGCATCGCGCTGTCGGCGTCACACCGGTGCGGTGGCCTCGGCTCGACGGGCATGCGGCCCCCTGGGCGCCGAGCCCTGGCCAGGTACTCCGTGTGCCGCTCGCGGCACTGGCACCAGGGGCGTCGGACGCGGGTGCACGCACGCGCCCTCGCAGCAGGGTCGGGCGGACTCGAACACCACAACGGCACCTGGGCCGTCCCGGCACCCGCCACCACCCAGCAACGGGGGTCGCCAGGCCACCGCCCAACGACCCCCAACACAAGGCCTTCAGAAAACTCCTAGTTCACGGTCAGCTCCGCGATGCCCGGGTGCTGCTTGGCCTCGGCGTCGCCTCGCACCGTCACCCGTACGTACCGGGCGAGTTGTGCATCACCCGCCACCTCAGGCTGCCAGTGGCGTCCGTCGAGGGAGAGTTCGATGCTGTAGGCGGTGGGTTTGGTGCCGTTCCAGGTGGGGGTGACCTTCGTGACGCGGACGGGCCTGGCGAGGTCCGCCGTCAGCCGGCCACTCGCACCGTCCGGAACCCAGGCCGTGGCCCCGTTGCCATCGAGCGCGGCCCCCGCGTACATGCCGGGCTGTTCGGACGAGGCCGTGGCGGTCGTGCAGCGGGCCGCGTTGGTGGTGGGGATGAGGTCGGGGCGGCGAGTCTTGAGGACGGCAGGGGAGCCCTTGCTGACGATCTTCTCGCCCTGGGGGGTGTCCAGCGTCATCGGGGCGCCGTCGGTGAGGCGCACGGTGGTGCTGTGGGCGCCGAGTTCGATGTCGTAGGTGCGCCCCTGCCAGGCCAGGCCGCGCAGGGTGACGCCGCGGTCGAGCTGCGGGGGCAGCATCGGATCGAGGTGGAGGCGGTCCTCGCGCATCCGCATGCCCGTCAGGCCGTTGGTGAAGACCTGGAGGAAGCCGCCCTTGCCGGTCAGGAAGTCGTGGGCGGGCGAGCCCGCCAGCGGGTCCTGGGCGCCCGCCTTGTCGCCGCGAGCCTCCGAGAACTGGCCGAAGGGCCCGCGGACGAACGGCTTGATGGAACGTTCGAGATAGGTGTACGTGGAGCAGCCCGGCTCGCCGAGTCCGGCGGCGTCGATGGCGTGCACCGAGTCCGTCATGGCTGGGCCGTCCGGGTCGGTGCGCTGCGCGTAGTAGTCGAGGGTGGCGGCGTCGGCGCCCTGGGGCATCGGCCACTCCAGCGGATACATCAGCAGGACCGTGTCGGCCTGTTTGATGGTGCTGCCGTTGTAACCGCCGTACTGCTGGAAGACCTTGCTGCGTGCGTCGTACGGGATCCGGATGTGGTCGGCGATCGTCTTCCACGCGGTCGGGGCCTGTTGGCCGAGCAGTTCGGCGGCGCGGGTGGCGTGCCGCAGGGCGGTGGCGGCGCCGGCGTTGGTGAAGACCGCGTCGTCGACGCCGTTGCTGTATTCGTCGGGGCCGGCCGTGTTCTTGATCGAGTAGCTGCCGTCCGTGTTGTGGCTGACACGTCCCGCCCAGAATTCGGCGATGCCCTTCAGTACCGGCCAGCCGCGCTCGCGCAGCCACTTCGCGTCCTTGGTGGCCAGGTAGTACTGCCAGGTGGCCAGGGAAATGTCGGACTGGAGGTGGATCTGGGTGCGGCAGTGCGGCGGGTCGACGCTGTGGCACTCCTGGGCCAGGTTGCCCGAACTCCCGCTGTTCCAGGGGTAGAAGAGCCCTGGGTAGCCGAGCTTGCGCGCATTGTCGCGAGCCCCCGCGAGGGTCCGGTAGCGATAGTCGACCACGGTCTTCGCGAGTTCGGGCCGGGTGGCGAGCAGGCCGGGGTACATCCACGTCTCGGCGTCCCAAAAGACGAGGCCCGCATAGTTGTCGCTCGTCAGGCCCGCCGGAGCGATGCTGTTGGCCGCGCCCTCGCGGGTGTTGGAGAGCAACCCGTACTGCGCGGACCGCACCCACGACTGCATCTCGGGTTGTCCGGGCACCTCGATGTCGCTGCGCCACAGCCGCGACCAGGCGGCGCTGTGGGAGCGCAGCAGGGCATCCCAGCCACCCTCGGCGGCACGCTGTGAGGCGACGGTGGCGTCGCGGCGCGGTGCGCGCGAGGTCAGAGAGGTGTCGACGCCGACGTACTTGGTGAAGTCGTACGACTGCCCACTCCGGACCGGAAGAGTAAGAGCCTGATGAGCCGTCATGCCCTTTGCCTGCAGGGCCTGTTGGACTTTGGTGTCGTGCGCTCCACGTCCGGCACGCAGGGTGGAGGCGACCGCTCCATCCACGTTCGTGCCGTCCGTACGGAAATCCACATCCATGGTCGGTGCGGTCCCGTCGCCGCGCTGCCCGCCGGTCCGGTCACCGCCGCCGGTCTGACTCATGCGCCGCGCGCCGCGCCCGTCCAGCGTGTCGGTCACGGTCGCCTCGCCGCTCCAGTGCGGCGTCATGCTCACGCGTACGGCGCCCACGTGCGGGTTGACGCGGTCGGCGAGCACCTCGTACACGAGGTCGGTTCGGCGGCCGTCGGTGCCCGTCCAGGTCAGTGACGTGCGCACCACGCCGCAGTGAAGGAGGAGCGACTGACGGTAGTGGGAGATCCGGCCAGACGGCGTCGAAGAGTTGAAGGTATCGCCTTGTGCCCCACCGGTACTGACGGTGAGCGCGGTCCAGGTGGGCAGCGCCGCGACGGCTTGCCGGTCCCCGGCGGTCTGTTTGTTGTGCGCGTAGAGCCCGGACACGAAGGAGCCGTCGTAGCTCGGGGTGAACAGCGGCCAGCCGGTCTTGGCCGTGCTGTCGGCGTATCCGGCACCGTTCGGCGGCACGCGCTGTCCGAGGTAGCCGTTGCCGACGAAGGCATGGTGGGTGTTCGCCGCGTCGATGCGGGTGGTGTCAAGCGTCCAGCCGTTGCTGTCGGGGCAGTTTGCGGTCGTGGCGGCGGTGTTCGGCACTGGCTGCGAAGCCGCCGGCGGCACGGAGGCGAGAAGCGCTCCGGCCAGCAGCACCGCGGTCAGCCGGGCGGCGCGCGGCCGCACACCGAGGGAGTACGACGTCATTGTTCTCCGTCACTCTGGTTCGCCTGCGAGGGTCCTGGGACCATAAATTTCCTGAACGATTCACGTCAATAGATGTGCAGTATTCGTCAAGTTCCGAACGTGAGAGGTCGGCTGTTGGCGTACAGGCCGAGGTGTTTCAGCCAGGGGAGGGGAGCTCGATGAGGCCGGGCAGCGGGTCGTGTCCTGCGCTGCGGTGCAGTCGGCCGATGGGCCTTGACCCTGGAGTTCGGACACCAGAGAGACTTGGAACTTGATCGTCCAGGAGCGCGGAGTCCCAGTGGGGATGAAGCATTGCCCCGCCGACTTCAAGACGGACGGGGGCGCGTTGTGCCGGTCGAGGCCGGGAGGGACGATCAAGTCGATCGCCGCCGGTCTCGGAGTGAACACTGAGCCGCTGCAGAACTGGATACGGGCCGCCGACGGACGCCGTTTCGGTGCCCATTTCGACGGCCCCGTCGGTCACGCCGACACCGGACTCGGCGGAAGTCGCCGCGTTGCGCAAACGGCTGCGCGAGCTTGAGGAAGAACGGGCGCGGCCCGGCAGGCGGCCGTGGCCGAGAGGAGGCCCTGCCGCACCACCTGGCTCGTCATGGCGGGCGAGGCGGTCGCTGCCCCCCACCGGATCTTCACCACAGGGGGAACGATCTGGTGGTCGCAGGCGTCTCCCTCTCTCCTGGGCGCAGCCGTTGTGTTCGGGCAAGGGGAGGTCGGATGCGTACCACGGAATTCGCCAAGTGGACACGGCGGTTCGAGGACGAGCGCGAGCGCAGGCGTGCCGAAGGCGACCCGGACTGGGGGCTGGGCGCGACGCTGCATCCGAGCGTGTGGGCCAGTGTTCAGCGCTTCCAGGTTGGCGAGGACGGTGACGGCGCGAACCTCTGCGCCAAGGCCGACCAGGCCGGCGACCCGGACTACGCGGACGCGGTCCGGCTCTTCATCGCCGAGGAGCAGAACCACGCCCGGCTGCTCGCCCGGCTGTTGGCCGTCGGGGGAGTGCCGACGCTCGCCGGGCACTGGAGCGACACGGTCTTCGTACGGCTGAGGCGCCTGATGGGTCTACGCACGGAACTGCTGGTGCTCATGATCGCGGAGGTGGTGGCACTGCGCTATTACCGTGCCCTGCGCGACGGCACCGAGGACCCGCTCACCAGCGATGTGGCGGCGCGGATCCTGTCCGATGAGCAGAGGCACGTCCCCTTCCACTGCGAGCGGCTGCACGCCTCCCTTGCCGAACTGCCCAGCGCGGTACGGCGCCCGAGCATGGCTCTGTGGCGACTGCTGCTGCTCGGGGTGTCTGGGATCGTGGCCGCCGACCACGGCCCGGCGCTGCGCCGACTCGGCGTCGGTCGCCGCCGATTCCTGGCCGACATCATGGCCTCGTCGAAGTCCGTGGTCTCCGCGGTGCTGATGCCACGCCCGGATGAGTGGGCGGTGACATCTTGACGGGCGAGCCCGGGGGGCCTCTATGTCTTTCATCAAGTGAGGCGGGGTGTTCGGGTTTCGTAGAGGGTGCCGTCGCGGAGCGAGCGCAGGGTGTGCGGCATCGTGCGGGCCGCGTCCGCGACCACTGCGGGCGTCGTGGGCGTCGGTCTGGTCTCTCGCGGTGGGCGTCGGGCATGGTCGGTTGCCCGTGGTCTCGACCCAGGACGAGGTCCTGGAAGCGCAGATCATTCGACGCGTTGGTGGATGCCATCTCGCGGTGCGCGCCCCGCCGCAGATCAGCAGCGACGGGGATGACCGGCCCGCCGCCTGGCAGATGCCACACCGTCCGGGGCAGAACGGAAGACGGGGTGCCCGGGAAGGTTACGGCCAACCGCTCACGCGGCTCGGTGTGCGGAACTTGCCCCACTCGGCGACCCTGAAGGGCAGCTGCACGTGATGGGCAGCGGCGAGGGCCGGCTGCTGGGAGGAGGAGGCGGTCGTGCGCGGGAACGGTGTGCTGCGCAACCGAGGCCCGTGTCTCACTGTCCGGAGTACGGATGCCACCGTAGATTTCGTCGGCGGTGAGGGTCTTGTTGCCGGACGGGCATAGAGAGCAGGTGTCGGGATGGATTCAGGAGATACGCGGGAGCGCGCTGCGGCTCCGGCCCTGCGGTGTCTGGTGACCGGTGCGACGGGGTACGTCGGCGGCCGGCTGGTGCCCTCGCTGCTTGAGGCCGGCTACCAAGTGCGCTGCCTGGCTCGGTCTCCCGAAAAGCTGCGCGACCATCCGTGGGTCGGACGGGTGGAGGTTGTCCGGGGCGACGTCACCGACACGGCTTCCGTGGTCGACGCGCTGCGCGGCATCGACGTTGCGTATTACCTGGTGCATGCGCTCGGCGCGGGTTCGGGCTTCGAGGAGACCGACCGCAGGGCCGCTCGCGCTTTCGCTGACGCGGCTGCGACGGCCGCAGTACGGCGGATCGTCTACCTGGGCGGGCTCGTCCCCGCCGATGTCCCGGTCGAGGACCTGTCGGTGCACTTGCGTTCACGCGCGGAGGTGGGCGAGATCTTCCTGGCCTCTCCAGTGCCGGCCACGGTGCTGCGCGCCGCCGTCGTCATCGGCTCAGGCTCGGCCTCGTTCGAGATGCTCCGGTACCTGACTGAACGCCTACCAGTCATGGTCACGCCCAGCTGGGTCAGCAGCCGCATCCAGCCCATCGCCATCCGGGACGCCCTGCGCTATCTGGTCGGCAGCGCCGGCATGCCCCGTGAAGTTAACCGCGCTTTCGACATCGGCGGCCCGGACATCATGACCTACCGCGACATGATGGAACGGTATGCGAAGGTTGCCGGCCTTCCGCACCGGTTGATCCTTCCGGTGCCCATGCTCACGCCCAGGCTCTCCAGCCACTGGATCGGCCTGGTAACCCCGGTGCCCCCGTCGATCGCCAGGCCCCTCGCAGAGTCGCTACGGCACGAAGTGGTCTGCGACGAGCACGACATCGCGCGATATGTGCCGGACATGCAGGGGGCTCCGCTCGGTTTCGATGAGGCGCTCGGACTCGCCCTCAAGCGAGTCCGTGAGGCCCAGGTCGTCACACGCTGGTCCAATGCCTCCGTACCCGGCGCGCCCAGCGATCCCTTGCCCACCGACCCCGAGTGGGCAGGTGGCAGTCTGTACACCGACATCCGCCAGCGCACCGTCGATGCGTCCACAGGCGCCCTGTGGCGAGTGGTGGAGGGGATTGGCGGGGACCACGGCTGGTACTCCTTCCCGCTGGCCTGGGCGTTGCGCGGCTGGTTCGACCGGATGGTCGGGGGAGTGGGCCTCAGACGCGGCCGCCGCGACGCGCACCGGTTGCGCGTCGGCGATTCGCTGGACTTCTGGCGAGTCGAAGAGATCGTTCCCGGTCAGCTGCTGCGCCTGCGCGCGGAGATGAGGCTGCCCGGTCTCGCATGGCTGGAGATGACTGCACAACGCGATGAGCACGGACGGACCCGGTACCGCCAAAGGGCGATCTTCCACCCACGTGGACTGCTCGGCCACGCCTACTGGTGGAGCATCTCTCCGTTCCACGCCGTCGTATTCGGCGGAATGGCCCGCAACGTGGCGAAAGCCGCCGAGGCGGATGCCGGTCTTCCTGCAGAGACGTCGCACCGCCGCACCTGAACCACGTCCCGATGGAGCGGGCTGTGACGCTGTGGCGGCAGGTCCTGGCCGCGCTCAACGGCCGCACCCTCGACGCCGCCGAACGCGCAGCCATCTTGCCCGGGGTGCCGCCGAGCTCGCCGTCCGCCGCGCGCCCGAGGGACGGCAGGCCCTCCCGAGGACGTCATGGACGTCGCCCGCGAGGGGTTCGCCCTGCCGCGGAACGCCGGCCAGGCCCGCGCCCCCCTGCGTCAACGCGGCCCCGCCCGTCCGCGCCCCGGGCGGGAGCCGATCTTCACCGCGCTCGCCCGGCAGCGGGAGAGTGACAGCCGTCTGGTGCTGGGCCGAGCGGATGAGGACTGGACGATCCTCACCCGCCAATACCCCTGACCGCCCGGTGCGGGCACGGCCCCCACTGCCCCGCCCCTCCGGGAGCCCGCGGACGCCCGTCGATGCCGTGCTCTTGGGCTGCCGGACCGGCACACCGTGGTTGGGGCCGCCGATCCGGCAGCCCCACCAGCCACTTCGTGCAGCGGCTCCGAGGCGAAGTCCCGCTGCCCCTCGGCCACCGGGATACGGGCCTGCGAGTGCCCGCCCCGAGCACCGTCGATTCGACTCCCGTCCCGAAGAGATCGCTGATGTCGACGCCCCGGACATGGCCGACAAGGTCAACACGAGTTGGTACCGGATGGCTACGGAATAGGGACTCTTCGACGAGGAGCGCGAGTTTCTCCTCGGTATCGAGTGTCTCGCCTCCCAGCCGTCGGCGTTGCCGTACTGCTTTGGCAATAGCCAGAATTCTGGGGGGAGTTGGGTGTTGGGGCGGACCCTCTTGTCATACGGTGGACGTGCACATGATCTCGTCTGGCCATCTGCGGAAAGAGGACGGCGTTCGGGACGTGGCGCGAACAACGGGTGCTGGTCACCAACTCGGACGCACTAGTTGGGCACTTCGGGGAGTCGCTCGCGACGGTCTCACCGCCATGGCTGTTGGAGGATGACTGGTGACGCGCCCCAGCAGGCCGATCCGCCGTTCAGTGACCTGCCCTTTGTCAGCCGTTGATTCATCGCTGCCCATCGGTCGGATGAAGGGCCGCGCCCTCACCCCGCCTCAAGAAGTCGGCATCCGGAACGCCGTGTATCGCAGGTACCGCACATATCGCCTGTGCCGATCGCGGCAAGCCGCCGCAGGCCGACCGGACGCGGTGGGCGTATGACCGACCGGCCGGCGCCCGCAGTGCTGCCCTCGTCGCTGCGTGCGCCGCTCGGGCTGATCGCGGCGCTCGCCGCGTTGGTGGTCGTCGTGATCGGAATTCTGTACGCCGGCGACGGCGAGCCGGGCGCGGTGGACAGGTGGATCATCCGGCCGACGGCCGACAGTGTGCGGCCACCGTGGCGGTACGTCGCTCTGGCCATGGACTTCTTGGGGGAACCCGCCGGATCGTCGATGCTGGTGGTGGCCGTCGTGACGGGCTGCCTGCTGCGTCGGCGTCCACGCGCAGCCGCGTTCGTCGTTGCCGGGGTCGGCATCACCGTGGTGGCGGCGACGCTGCTCAAGTACCTGGTGGGGCGCACCATCCACGGCGACGACAACCTGTCCTACCCCAGCGGGCACACCGCCTTCGCCACCGCGCTCGCCCTCGTGCTGGCGCTGCTGGCGACCGGTCGGCTCGGCCTCGGCAGGACGGCCGGCGCGTTACTCGTGCTCGCCGCGGCGCTGGTTGCCGGCGCCGCCATGGGCTGGGCGCAGGTCGCCCTGGGCGCGCACTACCCGACCGACGTCCTCGGCGGCTGGTGCACCGCGCTGGCGGTGATACCGGCGACCGCGTGGCTGGTCGACCGGGCGGCCGACGCCGGTCGACGGGAGCGCCGCTGACACCACGTCACATCACGCCAGGCGGCGGAACACGGGCTTCACCGGCCGTCCGCCCAGCCAGGGCGTCGGATCGCCGGCGTCCAGTGCCTTCCGGTACACCGCACATGCCTGGGCCACCACGTCGACGGTGCGGTCGATGTCGGTGTCGCTGAGCGCGCTGCTCACCACGAACGACGGGGCCAGCACTCCGCCCGCGAGCAGCCGCCGCATGAACAGGGTGCGGTACCGCTGCGACGGTTGCAGGTTCCCGTCCAGGGTGGCGAAGACCAGGTTGCTGGCCCGGCCCCGGACGACGACGTGGTCGCCGACGCCCATGCCGGCCGCGGCCTCACGGACACCGGCGGCCAACCGCTCGCCGAGCGCGTGCAGTTGCGCGGTGATGCCCTCATCGACGTACGTGGTGAGCACGGCCATCGCGGCGGCCAGCGAGTGCGTTTCCGCGCCGTGCGTCGTGGACAGCAGGAACACCCGGTCGCCGGAGTGGCGAAGCCCGCCGTGCTCCATCAGGTCCCGGCGCCCGGTCAGGGCGGAGACGGCGAATCCGTTGCCCAGCGCCTTGCCGAACGTGGAGAGGTCGGGGACGACGCCGTACAGACCCTGGGCGCCCGCCTCCGACCAGCGCAGGCCGGTGATCATCTCGTCGAAGATCAGCACGCAGCCGTACCGGTCGGCCAGTTCGCGCAGGCCGGACAGGTACCCGCGAGGGGGCTCGACATGACCGGCGGGTTCGAGGATCAGGCAGGCGATCTCGTCCTCGTATCGGGTCAGGAGCTCCTCCGTCGCGGCCAGGTCCCCGTACGGGAAGGCCACGGTGAGCTCGGTGGTCGCTGCCGGAATACCGGCGGACATTGGCGTCGTACCGATGAACCAGTCGTCGACCGAGAAGAACGGGTGGTCAGCGCAGATGGCCACCCTCGGGCGTCCGGTGGCGGCGCGGGCGAGGCGCACCGCGGCGGTGGTGACGTCGGAGCCGTTCTTCGCGAACTTCACCATCTCGGCGGTCGGCACGGTGGCCAGGAAGCGTTCCGCGGCCTCGACTTCGACGATGGACGGCCGTACGAAGTTGCTGCCGCGGTCGAGTTCGTGGCGCACCGCCTCCAGCACTCGCGGGTGCGCGTGGCCGAGGCTGACCGACCGCAGGCCGGAGCCGTATTCGATGTAGCGGTTGCCGTCGATGTCCCACACATGGGCGCCGCGGCCGTGGCTGATGACCGGGGCCAGGTTCTCGGGATACTGGTCGTCGCCCTTGGCGTAGGTGTGCGCGCCCCCGGGGATCAGGGCGTGCAGCCGCTCGTTCGCCGCCCGCGACCGGGACAGGCTGAACTCTTCGGTGTCCACGGTGACTTCAGCTCTCCTTCTGCTTCAGGGCCTCGGCGAGGCTCGGCGCCTTCCGGTCCCGCTCGGACATCAACGCGGGCGGCAGCGGCCAGGGGATCGCGAGCTCCGGGTCGTCGAAGGCGATCGTCACGTCCTCAGCCGGGTCGTGCGGCCGGTCGATCCGGTACGAGGTGTCGGCGGTTTCGGTCAGCGCCTGGAAGCCGTGCGCGCACCCCGCCGGGATGTACAGGGTCACCTGCGTCTCGCCGGACAGCTCGAAGAAGGCCTGGTTGCGGTAGGTCGGGGAGCCGGGCCGCAGATCCACGACGACGTCGAAGATCTTCCCGTGCGAGCACCGGACGAGCTTCGCCTCGCCGGCGCCGGAGCGCAGGTGCAGTCCGCGCAGCACGCCCCGGACCGAGCGGGACACGCTGTCCTGCACGAAGGCGTTCGGGTCGAGACCCACCGCGCGCACCACCTCCGCGTCGAAGGTGCGGCAGAAGAAGCCGCGCTCGTCGGCGTACGGTGTCGGCTCGAACAGGTACGCCCCGTCGATCTCCGGGACTTCGGTCGCTTTCATGAGGTCTCCCGCAGGGCGTCGGCAGGGGGTTGGGCGTGTGCGGCCGCCGGGAAGAGGGCCGCGGTCAAGGCGGTGAATTGGTGGGCGAGTTGCCGCGCGACGGTCAGGTTCCGCTCGGCGAGCGTCTGCCGGACCGCGGCCGACCGGCGCTCCAACGCCCGGAATTGGCACAGTAGTTGATCGACGTCGACCTCACGGGCCGGATGGCAGTACGCGACAATGCCCATCCTCTCCATGAGCGCGTCACTCTTCGCCGCGTAACTGAGGGCGAGCGTCGGCACGCCGACCTTCAGCGCGCAGATCAGGTTGTGGTACCGGGTCGCCACGACCGTGTCGGCGGCCGCCATCTCCTTCATCAGGTCGGCAAGCGAGGCCGCCTCGGCGGCGGTGACCAGCGGCGAGTCGACCGCGTCGAGGATCGCCGTGACCACGGGTGCGTCGCACTCGTCTCCGGTGACCAGCCGGACCGGCCTGCCGTCCTCGACCAGCGTGCGGACAAACCGGATGGTGCCGTCGAGGTAGCGTCGGTGGATCTCCTCGGCCCGCGCTCGGTCGTCGTCACCGCCGTGGAAGTCCATGACGCCGACACAGACCGGGCCCGATGGATCCGAGGGCGGGCTCGCCTGCGGTGCCGGCAGGGAGAAGGCGAGGTCCGGACAGACCGCGTCCCGTGCGGTGTTCACGCCCATCGTCCGCATGGCGTCGCGGGACAGGTCGTCACGGTACGACCGGTACGTGGCAAGGCGCGCCGACCAGCGCACCAGGGCCCGGGTCGACCGGTTGCGGATCGCGTCGGCGCCGACCCCGACCAGCGCGACCCGGGTGCCGAACAGCCGCCCGGACGCGCAGAGCAGGAACAGCGCGTACGGGAAGCCCCACGGCCGCAGCGGCAGCGTGGCCTCCAGGACGCCCATGCCCGGCACGATCACCACGTCGTGCCGGCGCACCCAGGCGGCGGTGCGGCCGGCGTCGACGAGTTTGCCCAGGCCCTTCGCCGCGATCGCGCCCGCACGCGACGCGGTCCGGTACTCCCCGCGGTACCAGTGCAGCCGCGTCGCCGGGATGTCGTACCGGGCCGCGACGACCTCGGGTCCACCGCACAGCGCGTCCACGACCGCCTCCGGGTGCTCGGCGCGGAGGTAATGGAGCACGGCCTCCAGCGACCCGTCGTTGCCGAGGTTGCCGGAGCCGAGCAGGCCGAACACCCCGACGCGCACGGGCGTCATGCCTGCGTCCCCTCACGGCTCTCCCGCCCGGCGACGAGGGCGTCGACGGAGACGGTGATCCGGCCCGGATCGACCGGGGCGCGGTCCTCGACCCGCTCGCCCGCGCCCGGCCGCACCCGGCTGGTCATCCAGGCGGCCAGGTGCCGGTAGCACGCCCGCCGGTCGGCCGGGGACAACGGCGCCCGCCGGATCGCCGAGGCGAAGCCCCAGACGTACTCGGCGAGCAGCCGGGGTGTCGGGTGAAGCAGGCCTGCCCGGCGCGGGTCCAGGTTGACGCACCGGGAGCGCTTGCCGGGATTCGCCCGCTCGGCGCGGGTGGGATGGTCGCGGCGGAAGTACAACAGCTCCGGCACCTGGTGGAACGGACCGTTCAGGACGATCTCGGCGACGAACGTGCGGTCCGCGTGGTGATAGCTGTCGTGCGGCCGCACCCGGCGCAGCATGTCGGCCCGCATCACCCCGTAGAAGTCGTCGCCACCGGGCTCGAACAGGAAACTGCGGAAGCGCTCCGGCGCGTGCGGCGAGTCGGTGGCGATCCCGTACTCGTACGGGACCTTCACCCGGCCGTCGCCGTCGATGACCGCCTGACCGGAGTGGGCGAGGATCACGTCCGGCCGCTCGTCAAGCGCCTCCACGCAGCGACGCAGCAGGTCACGGGCGTACAGGTCATCGTGCGAAGCCCACTTGAACAGCTCCCCGCGGCACTCGGTGAACACGTAGTTGTGGTTCGGTGCGGCGCCGATGTTCCGGGGCAGCCGGAGGTACCGGATGCGCGAGTCGCGCGCCGCGTACCAGCGGCAGACGACTTGCGTCCCGTCGGTCGAGGCGTTGTCGGAGATGACAAGCTCGAAGTCCTCGTAGGTCTGGCCGAGCAGGGCGTCGAGGGCCTCGGCGAGGTACTCCTCGCCGTTGTACACGGGCAGGCCGATGCTCAGCCGGGGATGGGCGGTCATGGCGTCCTCACTTCGCGGATGGGGTTGCGGTGGCGCTCGCGCAGGGCGGACCGCAGTTGCAGCCACCACGCGGCCGAGCCGCAGACGGTCGCGGCGGCGACGCCCCAGGCCGAGCCGACCGTGCCGGCCACGGCCGCCCCGCCGAGCCCGCCGCCGACATAACAGGCGGAGGCGAACAGTTGGCAGCGCAGGCTGAGCCGGGCCGCGCCGAGCGCGCGCAGCCCGGCCGCAGCGCCCGTGCCGAGGCCGGCGCCCGCGACGCCGAGCACGGCGGGCACGATGAGCCCCGAGGCGGAGCTCCAGACATCGCCGAGTACGAGCTCGCCGAGCCGGTCCGGCATCAGCAGCAGCGCCGCGCCCCAGAGCAGCGCGGCGGCGGCCTGCCCGCCGCCAAGGACGAGGCAGAACGCGCCGAGGCGGTGCGGGGCCCGTCGCAGCACCCGTACCGCCTCCGCGACGGTGACCAGGGACAGCCCCATCAGCACGGCGAGGAAGGGGCCGAGCAGGAGCTCGGCACCCCGGACCGCACCCACCGCGCCGACCCCGACGATCGCACCGAGCCCGTACGCCCGCAGCTGGCTCGCGCCGCTGACGCAGGTGTTCTCGACCAGGTACCGGTAGCCCAGGTCGCGGTGCGTACGCAGCCACTGGCGCGCTCCGGTCACCCGGGGCCGGATACCGGACTGGACGCAGCCGTACACCGCGGCCACGGCGGCGGACCCGCCCCAGGCGAGCACGAAGGCGGCCACGCTGCCCACGCGGGCCGCCACCACCATCGCGGGGACGAGCGTCACGCCCCACACGAGGTCGTTGACGAACGCCTTCCGCCCGATGCCCGCGGCGAAGAACGAGTACCGCCAGGCGTCCTGGAGCAGCAACCCCGGCAGCATGACGCCGAGACAGGCGAACGCGGGCCCCATGCTGCCGCCGAGAGCGAGGCCGGCCACCAGGCACACCGCGCCGATGGCGCCGCCGACCCCGAGCGCGGTACCCGACGACCGGGCCACCGCCCCGCGCCAGGGCGCGTCCGGCACGCCGCTGAAGCGCACCACGAGCGGATCGGTGGCAAGGCCGCGGGAGACGTTCAGCACCACGCCGTACGTCACCCAGGCAAGGCTGAACACGCCGAACGCGGTCACCCCCAGCGAGCGCGCCACGTAGATCCCCACCGCGAAGTTGCTGATGCTGGAGGCCGCCTGGTCGGCCAGCCCCCAGGACAGCCGGCCGGCGAAGGCGCGCCGGGCGGATCCGGCCGGTGCCGACGTCTTCTCCTCCTCGGTGGTCATCGGCGTCATGCCTTGATCAGCCCGGCGGCGCCCAGGGCGTCGGCCGCGCCGGCGACGGTGTCGAACGACAGCCCGGCCCGCTCGGCGACATCAAGCAGACTGTGCTCGCCGTCGGAAAGGCTGAGCACCCAGAGCATGGCCATCTGAGCCTGCTTCGCGTCGCTGCGGCCGCCGAGCGAGTCGTACAACCCGCGTCGGCCCAGCTGCGGTTCCCCGTACGGGCTGAGGTTGACGTACCGCCGGTTGCGGTCGAGGACCGCGAACGCCTCGCGGCACACCGCGAGGGTGTCCGCCATCGCCCCCGGAGAGACGAAGCCCGGGTTGTCGGCCGAGGTGTGGTACTCGGGGTAGCCGGCATACGGGGTCCGGCTGAGCGAGCCCACGCCGAGATCGAACCCGGGGGAGCAGTACTGCCGCTCGTCGTAGCCGTACGGAGTGAACTCGGTGACGCGGTGCGGGCGTTGGGAGGCATCAAGGACGTGCCGCATCACCCGGTCGATCTCCGCGTCGCCGCGCCTGCTCTGTTTGTACGTCAGCCGGCCCGAATCGCCGGCGCAGGCCAGCACGAGCCCGTGCTTCACGCGCTCGATCCGCTCCGCGTTGCGGGCCAGCCAGGTGATCGCCCCGATGGTGCCGGGCGCGTAGATGAACCGGTAGGTGTAGTAAGGGGTCTGCTCCGCCAGCGCGCGGGCCAGGAACGTCGCCACCGCGATGCCTGCCAGGTTGTCGTTGGCCAGCGACGGGTGGCAGGTGTGGCAGGAGACGATCACCTCGTCGGGGACCTGGCCCGGGATCACGTGCTCGGCGTAGGTGAGGTGGCCGTCCGAGAGCGTGGAGTCGATGAGCACCTCGTACTCGCCGTCCGGAAGGGCGTCCAAGGTCGCCTGGGCCAGACAGAACCCCCATTCCGGCTGGTAGTAACTGGTGCGGTACGGAACCCAGTCGGGGTGGTCCGGCAAGGTGTGCAGGTGTGCGCGCAGCTCGGCCAGCGGCATGGTCCTCGACACCGGCACGCTGTAGCCGAGCACGTGCAGGCTGGACGCGGCGAAGTCGATGACCCGGTTGCCCGCGGTGTCGGCGACGTACGCGTCCCGGATGTTCCACTCCTGCGGCACGGTCCAGTCGAGCACCTGCGTCCCGGTCGGCACCTCATGCACCTGGAGCGGGACGTACTCGCCGACGATGTCCAGGGTGGCGCGCACCCCGTCGCCGGTGATGCTGCGGCAGAGCGGGTGCAGCCGCTCCACCAGGGCATGCATCTCCTCGCCGACAGAGGTCATCGGCGCCACCGCAGGGTCTCGTCGACGGCGCCCGCGTCGGACGCCGCGCGCAGCACGGCGAGGCGGGTGAAGCGTCGCTCGAAGTCCTCCCGGTTCAGGCCGAACTTCCGGTAGGCGTCGGCGAGTTCGAGCGCACCCTGCTTCACCGTCCACTCGCAGTCGAAGCCGGGCACCGCGGCACGGAACCGGGAGAAGTCCACCCGGTACGATCGCGGATCGGCACCGGTCTCCCCGGTGATCACCACCTTCGAGCCGGACACCGCCTCGGCGACCTGCTCGGCGATCTCGGCGACCGTGACGTTGTTGACCTCGCTGCCGATGTTGAACGCCCGGTCGTGCACCGCTTCGCGCGGCGCGGTCAGCGCGGCCGTGAAGGCCCGTGCGATGTCGGCGGCGTGCACCAGCGGGCGCCAGGGCGTGCCGTCGGACATCACCAGGACTTCGCCGGACAGGAGCGCGTGGCCCACCAGGTTGTTCAGGACGATGTCGGCACGCAGCCGGGGTGAGAAGCCGAAGGCGGTGGCGTTGCGCATGAACACCGGGCTGAAGTCGCCGTCGGCCAGCGCGTGCAGGTCGTCCTCCACCCGCACCTTCGACTCCGCGTACGGCGTCACCGGGCGCAGCGGGGCGTCCTCGGCCACCAGCTCGTCACCGCCGGCGGCACCGTAGACCGAGCAGGTCGACGCGTACAGGAAGCGCCGCACTCCGGCATCGCGGGCAAGGCGGGCGAGACGTACGGACGCGTGGTGGTTGATGTCGTAGGTGAGCTGCGGCGCCAGCGAACCCAGGGGGTCATTGGAGAGCGCGGCCAGGTGGATCACGGCGTCCACCCCGGCCACGTGGTCGGCCGTGACGTCGCGCAGGTCCACGCGAGGTCCCGCCGGGTCCGCGGGCGCCGGCCCGAGGACACAGTCGGCGAACAGGCCGGCGTCGAGGCCGACGACCTCGTGTCCGGCGGCCATGAGGACCGGGGCCATCACGGTGCCCAGGTAGCCCTGGTGTCCGGTGAGCAGTACGCGCAAAGTTCAGTCCCCCACAGTGGAAGTGCCCAGGTCGAGCGTGAGTTTGGTGACGGCGAACGCCTCGGCGTAGCGCGTGTGGCATTCGATGCCGCGGATCCGGGCAAGGCCGAGGAAGGCCTCCCGGTCGTACCAGGGCCGGTGCCGCTGCGAGGGATAGTGCTCCTGAAGCAGCCGCACCTTCTGTTCGGCGGTCTCCGGTGACAGCGGCTGGTAGGCCGCCGGACGGCCGAGATCGCCGTCCCACTTGACGATCTCGTAACCGAGCACGAGGTGGTCGCGGAACGCGGTGGTCACCAGCTTCGCCAGGCCGCGGTGGTCCTGGTGCGCGTCATCGGTGCGCGGTGCGAGGACCAGGTCCGGCTCGGTCTGCGAGCGGAGTTCCTCGACCGCGGCCTTGGCCTCCTCCCAGTGCGCGGGCATCCGGCCGTCCGGCAACTTCAGTACGGTCAGGCGCAGTTCGGCACCGGGGCAGAAACCCGCGAGCGCCGCCCGCTCCTCGTCCTCCCGCTCGCTGCCGCCGCCGGAGAGCACCAGCGCGTCGACGCGGACACCGGGCCGCGCGAGGCACATCGCAAGGAGCGTGCCGCCGGCGCCGATGGCGATGTCGTCGCAGTGCGCCCCCACCGCGACGATCCGGTCCAGGGGCCCGGCCCCGAGCCGGATCACGCGCGCGCTCCGATGCCGTCGCGCTCCCACACGGCCCACGGCCGGTCGCCGCGGGCGTACGCGTCGTCGAGCGCGGCCCGCTCCTTCACCGTGTCGGTCGGCTTCCAGAAGCCGCGGTGCCGGTGTGCCACAAGGCGGCCCTGCTTGGCCAGTCGGGCGCAGCCGTCGGCCACCAGGTCCCCGTTCTCCGGAATGTGGTCGAAGACCTCCTGGCGGAGCACGAAGTAGCCGCCGTTCTCCCACAGCGGCATGTCGCTCACCGCGGTGATGCCCCCCACCAGGCCGTCCTCGCCCAGGTCCACGCAGTGGAACGACGACTGCGGCGGCACCACCATCATCGACGCACCGGCGTCGCGCCGGGCGAACCGGTCGATCATCTCCGGCAGCGGGGCATCGGTGAGCACGTCCGCGTAGTTGGCGAGGAACATCTCGTCGCCGTCCAGATGGTGCCGCACCCGGCGAAGCCGCTCCCCGATCGGCGACTCGATGCCGGTCTGCGCGAACGTGATCGTCCAGTCGGCTATGTCGGTGGACAGCAACTCGGTCCGACCGCCCCGCAGCACGAAGTCGTTGGACGTCGTCTCCTCGTAGTTGAGGAAGAAGTCCTTGATGTGGTGGGCTCCGTACCCGAGGCACAGGATGAACTCCGTGTGCCCGAAGTACGCGTAGTAGCGCATGACGTGCCAGATCAGCGGCCGCGGGCCGACCATCGCCATCGGCTTGGGCATGTCGTCGGAGGCTCCGCTGCGCATCCGCAACCCATAACCACCGCAGAACAGAACGACTTTCACGGCTTGACCTCGACAATGCTCAGTTCCGGGATGGGGAAGACGAGCCGGCCGCCCCAGTCGTGGATGAAGGACAGCTGCTCGACCAGTTCGGCCCGCAGGTTCCACGGGAGGACGAGTACGTAGTCGGGCTTGTCGGCGGCTATCCGCTCGGGCGGCAGGATCGGGACGCGGGTGCCCGGGGTGAACCTCCCGTGCTTGTAAGGGTTGCGGTCGACCGTGTACGGGAGCAGGTCGGGCCGGATGCCGCAATGGTTGAGCAGGGTGTTGCCCTTGCCCGGGGCGCCGTAGCCGACGACCGTCTCACCGCGCTCGGCCGCATCGATGAGGAACTTCAGGAGGTCCCGGCGCACCTTGGCCACCCGGGCGGAGAACTCGGTGTACCCGGAGAGTTCTTGCAGCCCGGCGGATTTTTCCCGGGCCAGCACGTCGGCCACCTGCTGCGTCGGCTCGCCCGCCACCTCGGTCGGTCGGGCCCACAGCCGGATGGAGCCGCCGTGCGTGGGGAGCAACTCGACGTCTACGAGGGAGAGTCCACCGCTCGCAAGGGCCCGCATCGCGGAAGCGACCGTGTAGTACTGGAAGTGCTCGTGGTAGATCGTGTCGTACTGATTCTCCTCGATCAGGGTCAGCAGGTGCTGCACCTCGATGGAGACCCAGCCGTCGTCGGCGACCAGGGCGCGCAGCCCCCCGGTGAACCCGGCCACGTCGGGGATGTGCGCGTACACGTTGTTCGCCACGACCAGGTCCGCCGGGCCGTGCTCGGCGCGGACGGCCGAGCCGGTCTCCGGGCTCAGGAACTCGGTCAGCGTGGGCACGCCCTTGTCCCGAGCGGCGGCGCCGACGTTCACCGACGGCTCGATGCCGAGGCAGCGGATCCCCCGGTCCACCACGTGCTTCAGCAAGTACCCGTCGTTGCTCGCGACTTCGACCACAAAGGCGTCGGAGCCCTTTGCGTCGAGACCCACCCGCTGTACCGCGTCGGCGACAAACGTGCGCGCGTGCTCCACCCAGGACGTCGAGTACGAGGAGAAGTACGCGTACTCGCTGAACGTCTCCTCCGGGGTGATCAGCGGTGGGATCTGCGCGAGCCAGCAGTCGGTGCAGACCCGCAAGTGCAGCGGGTACGCGGGCTCAGGCTTGTCCAATTGGTCCGCGGCGAGAAAACTCTCGCACGGCGGGGTCGCCCCCAGGTCGACGACGCTCTCCAGCGCCGCCGAGCCGCAGAGTCGGCATCGTGTCATCTACTGCCCCCATCCCTGCTCGCGCGGGTGCCCCGCCGCGAGCCAGCGTTTCCGTTCCCTACCGGCGGCGCGCTGTCCCCGCCGCCGGACCGACCCGCGATCGCGGTGCGGTACCCCTCCACCAGGCGCTCAAGGCCGACGGCCGGGCTGAACCCCTGCTCGTAACGGCGCCGGGCCGCCCGGCCCATCTCCCGGTTGCGGTCCGGCTCGGCCGTGATGCGGCGCAGGCAGGACGCGAGCGAGGCCGCCTCGCCCGGCCGGTGCAGCAGCCCGGTCACCCCGTCCTCGACGAGTTCGACGAAGGCGCCGTGACCGGCGGCAACGGCGGGAACCCCGGCCGCCATCGCCTCCACGACCACCAAGCCGAACGCCTCCAGCCACGTCGAGGGAGCCACCACCGCGACCGACCGCGCGATGGCCTTCTGGCACTGGGCCGTGTCGTACAGGCCGACGTAGCGCACGTCGTCCCGGCCCGCCGCCCAGGCGGTCACCTCGCGCTCCAGCGGCCCCGCGCCCGCGATCACGAGCGGCACGCCCGCCCCACCACCCGCCGCGATTTCGTCCCACGCGGCCATGAGCAGCCGTACGCCCTTGGCCTCCGCGAGCCGGCCGAGGTAGAGCACATGCTCGCCGTCACCTGTTCGGCAAGTGCCCGGCTCCGGCACGAAGTTGTGCTTCACCGCAAGGCGTTCGGCCGGCATGCCGGCCCGCACCAGGACGTCGCGCTGCGCCGCGGAGATGCAGAAGAACCGCTCCACGCCGGACCACCACCGCCGACGGTTGACCGACAGGCTGACCGCGAGCGGCACCGTGGCAAGGCGGGAGTCGCGGTAACAGCCGTGCCGGACGGCGGGCAACGGCGCCGACCCGACGCACTCGGTGCACGGCCGGCCGTCCCGCTGCAGCGTGCCGGGCGGGCAGACCTGGGTGTAGTTGTGCAGCGTGGCGACGGCGGGCACCCCCGCGTCGGCGCAGGCGGCAAGCACCGCCGGCGACAGGAGCGGGAAGACGTTGTGGACGTGCACCACGTCCGGCCGCCCGGCGCGAAGGCGGACGGCGAGTTCCCTGCGGACCGCCGGGTTCCACGGCACCAGCAGTGGCACCGCCGCCTTGCCCGGCAGGGACCGGGCGGCGATGTCGTCGCTGCGCCGCTCGAACACCTCGACCCGGTGGCCGGCCGCGCGCAGCAGCGCCACCTCCTGGTCGACGACCTTGTTCTCCCCGCTCGGCTGCGCCGAGGAGTAGCGGTTGTGCACCACGAGAATGTGCATGCTCAGGTCACCTCCGATCTGCGAGCCCATCGAGGCATGCGTCGTGCGGGGACTTCGGGCGGCGAAGGGGGAGCGGCCGCGGCGGGTGCCGCGAGGAGCGAGGCGGCCACGGCCAGATGCAGCAGATACGGCGAGGCGTCACCGAGCCCGGCCTCGGTGTACGACGCGATCGCGCAGTAACTGACCAGGAAGATCGCGCAGGCCCTCGACAGCGACGGTGGCCGCAGCAACGCGACGCCGGCGAGGACGATGATGACTGCCGCCACCAACCCGATGCCGGTCAGACCCTGCTCGTTGTAGACAGCCAGCCAGCTGTTGTCGATCGGCAGCCCGCCGAACGACTTGTCGCCCAGGCCCACGCCGAACCACTGCTCCAAGGCCGTCCGGGGCGCCGCAAGCAGGGCGTCCCAGACCTTGGCCCGGCCGGTGAGGCTGGAGAAGTTCTCCTGGCTCTGCCCGCGCAGGAACCAGGTTTGCAGCAGGGAGCCGAGCGCCACCGCCGCCACCGCGGCGCCCAGTACCGCCCAGGTGAAGAACCGGCGGGCCGCGGCGCTGGTCAGGACGAGCGAACCGATCGCCAGCGTCAGCCCGATGAACAGGCCGAGCGTGGCCGTCCGGGTATGGGTCAGCGCGAGCAGGATCAGTGACGGCACGATGACCACGGCCGCACTGGTCCTGTCGGTTCGGTGGCCCAGTACGAGCAGCACGGTGAGCCCGATGATCACCGCGGCGTACTGCCCGATCTGCGGCGGCGTGAGCGGCCACAACGCGCCGACAAGCCGGCCGCCGTAGAGGCCGGGCATGGCCGCGCCCGGGGAGACGACCAGACCGGCGGCCACCGACCCGAGCACCGCGAAGTACATCCGGATGTGGTGCCGGACGAACGTCGGACCGCCGTCCCACCAGCGGCTGAGCAGCCACAGCGTGCCGATGAAGAGGGCCAGCCGGGTGCACCGGAACAGCGCGCCGAACCCGGACTCCAGGTGCGCACTGGAGATCACGCTCGGCACCAGCAGCAGCGTGAGCAGGAACAAGAAGGCGCTGGCTCGGATACGCAGCCGGAGATTGAGTGCGAGCGCCAGAGCGAACGCGCCGACCAGTGAACCCATGGTGACCAACTGGATGAGGGAGCGGGGCAGCGGGACGATGGTCTGCGCCCCGGCTGAACCGAGCGTGTTGAGGATCAGCAGCCCCCAGACGATGCCGACGGCCCTGGGTGGGCCGACCCGGTGCGGTTCGGTCCCGGACCGCGTGCCCGGCGTGTCCGCTCCGCCCGGCAGCCCACCGTGCATCGGGTTCCCGGCCATCTCAACCACCGGCCCGCGGGGCGAGGGTGCTGCCCGCGTCCTGCTGGTACGGCGCGCCCTGCCACTGTCCGAAGTCGAGCACCCGGCTCGGGTCGTGGGCGACGAATTTCCACGGTCCGACGTAGACGTTGTCGTGCCAGCGGTTGCTCTGTTTGAGGGTGATCGCCTCAGCCACCCGTTCGCCCTGGTACGGCGACCAGTCGGGGTAGGTGCCGTAGTTGGCAAGCACCGCCATGCGGTCACACTTCTCCGCGCACTTGACGACGGACGGGTCAAGGACGAAGCGGTTGTCGTGGATGTCCACCCGCTGGCTCTTCCACCGGCAGTCGGTGTACAGGGGTGCGGCGGCGATCGCGGGCTTCGCGCAGCGGTCGGACTTCGGCACCAGCAGCGTGCAGTCGCCGGAGGATGTGTTGGCCGGACTGTTGCAGAACCGGTCCGCGTTCTCCCACAGCGTGATCCCGGACCAGTTGTTCTCCAGGACGTTCCGGGAGATCTCGATCTTGTCCGTGCGGGCTTTGATCCTAGGCTCGCCGCCGGACTCCGACACGTACACGGCCGGATAAGGGAAGGTGTCGCCACGGTCGGCGTACTTGCGGCCCTCGACCCAGTTGTTCCGCAGGACCGTGTTGTTCCGGATGACCGCGTTGTAGCTGGTCTCGTAGATCAGCGCGGCACCGTCGTTGGCCTCAAGCACGTTGTTCTCGATGAGGAAGTCGTTGTTGTTGGTGTCCGCCCACAACCCCGTTCCATGGTTGTCGTGCACCCAATTGCCGCGTACGTCCGCGCCGTTGACGGCCCAGAACTTGACGCCTCCGGTGCAGCCGCATCCCGGCTTCCGCCGCTCCCAGTCGTCGGTGTTGTTGGCCGCGATCTCGTTGCCCTCGACCACCAGGCCGGTGAGGGGGGCACCGGCCTTGTACGCGTTCATGCCGTACTGGCCGTTGCCGCGCAGGCAACTGGCGCGGACCTGCTGGCGGGCACCGGCCATGAGCCCGGCGCCGGAGTTGTCCTGGATCGTCGCGTGCTCGATCACCCACCCGTCGGCCGATTCGTGGTTGACCACGCCCTCGTCCGCAGGCGCGACAAATCCCTGCACGGTCAGATAGCGGATGGTGACGTTGCGGGCGGCGCCGCCGAACGCGTACTGGTTGGTCTTCCGGCCGTCCAGTACCGCCCCCGGCGCACCGAGGTAGCTGTCCCCTTCCTTGGGGATGACCTGGGCGTAGCGGTCCGGTTCGAGCGTGTGCTTGCCCGGGCGGAGCCAGAACGTGGTGTTCGGGGGGCTGCTCTTGGTCTTCGCCGCCAGGTCACCGACCACCGCGGGGTCGACCGTCACCGTACCCGCCGGCGCCGTTGTCGGCCCGGTCGCGGGCTTGGCGCACACCCGGGCCGCGGTCGTGGACGGCGCGCCGGACGCGGATGGCGTACGGGTCGGCTCCGCCGGGGCGTCCGACGTGCTCGTACAGCCGGTCGCCGCCAGCAGGACCAGCACCGGCGGTGCCGCCGCCAACGCCCAGTGCCGCCTTGTGATCCCCACGCGCCCCCCTAGCCGTGGAACCTGAGTACGGTGATGAACTCCTCCGCGCCGTCGGCGAAACCGGTGCCGACCAGCGTGGTGGTGGGTTCCTTGCGCCCGAATCCGGGGGAGTACCAGCCCAGCGGAGGGTCACTCTCGCCGCGGTGCGCCCGCCAGCTCAGCTGCCCGGGCAGGTCGAGCACCGCGGAGCGGTCCTCGCCGTCCCGGGTCCAGGTGAGCTGTGCCCGGTTCCCCACCAGGTCCGCGGTGATCGTCGGGCCGAGGTGGAACGCCAGGCGCATGTCCCGGCGCGGGCCGCGCACGTCGTCGACCACCCTCAACTCCCGGGTAGAGGCCGTCAGTTCCACCCGGCGGCGGTGCACGGAAGGCTGGTAACCGTCGTGCTCGGCACACCAGCGGGCCACGCCCTCATCGGATGCGTCCGCGACCAGGACGCGGCTGCGGGCATGCCGGGTCCACAGGAACGGGCCGCCGGAGACGGACTGGTCAGCGCCGTCCAATTGCAGGGTGTTGTGGCCCAGCGTCGACCGGAAGTACCGTCGCCACTCGGGCTGCCCGTGGTAGCAGTACGTCCCCGGGTCGGCGAGCACGTCGACCCCGTCGTGCCGCACCTCCACGGACAGCGCGTCCGCGTGGGCATGCGCGGCGATGGACAGGAAGCCGTGCGGACCACCGTCGCAGCGGCACCAGATCCCTCCTGGACCGCGCAGGACGGTCATGCCCGCGTCGGCGAAGTGGGCCGGCCGGCTTGCCGGGCGGGCGACGGACGGTGCGGTTCCGTTCTTCGGGTACGGGCGGATGAGCGCGGCAAGGAGCGGCGTGCGTACATCGGTGCCGGTCACCTCGGGCCACCAGGCGAGCCGGCCGAACACGGCGTCCCCGGTGGCCAGGAGCGAGCCCCAGCGGTCGGTGCCCGTGCCGTCCACGACCAGCCCGTGCCCTTCGTCCGCGTCCCCTTGACGCGGTGGCCGTAACCGGTTGTCCACGACGGCCGCGAGCGCGTCGGTCATCCGCAGCAGCACCAGCCGGATGGACGCGGGGACCGGCACGCCGGCGGCATCCGCCTCGGCCACCGCGGCCAGGCCGAGCTCAAGCACAAGTCCGTGATATTCGGTGGCCAGCTCGCGATTGAGGCCGGATGCGAAGGTGTTGGCGCGCAGGTGCCGCTCCAGTGACCGCAGCGCGCCGAACCGCCAGCGCGCCGATGAGGGGAACCATCCGAACGCGCAGGCCGCTGCGAACTGTCCGGCGGTCTCCGCGATGACGTGGTTGTTCGCCGAGGACCCCCGGCTGGGGAAGGCGGCCAGCCAGCGCTGGTGGTGCCAGATCTGGTTCACCGCCACCGGGTTGCCCTCGAAAAGCCCGGCCGCGCCCGGCCAGCCGTCGAGCAGTCGGCGGACCCACACCCAGGAAAGCAGCCGGATGCCCAGCTCGATGCCGCTGATCCAGTGCACTCCGCGCAGCGGTGGGTTGGCCGCCCACCACGACCGCAGGTGCTCGGCCACGCGCTCGGCGTACCGCTCGTCCCCGCCGATCGCGTAGGCGGCGGCGAGCACGGTGAGGTACTGATGCCTGGACGGCTCCCAGATCTGCTTGATGTCCCCGACCGCGTCCTCGTCGCGGTACGGCACGTCGAAGGCGTAACCGGACGGAGCCCGGCGCCCGGTCTTCGGGTCGTACCACCAGTCCGGGTCGGCCAGGTCGTCGCGGACCACCCCGAAGTACTCGGCGTGCCCGCCCATCAGCCGGTCCGCCTCGGCGACGAGGCGTTTCGCGGCGTCCGGAGGTATCGCGGCGAGCGTCCCGGCGGGCAGTACCGCCGTGAACCGGGCGCCGGTCACGCGCGGACCCTCCGGAAGCGCCGACCGCCACCGCCGCCTGCGCACCGCGTCGCCCACCCGGCCGCCGACCTCCCGCGGCCCCATCCGGGAAAGCCGCCGCAGGTACCAGCCCGGACTCCCCGAGATCACAGTCATCGAGCCCTCGCCAACGTCACTGGTGCACCACCGGCCAGGCCGGCCTGCACGGCGAGGGTGACCGACGTGGTGGCGACGAGGGATTCCAGCGGCACGGGCATCGGCCCGCCGGTCCGCACGGCCTTGATGAACGCGGCCAGCTCGGCGTTCTGCCCCTTGTCCCGACCCTTGGGCAGCCGCGAACTGACCCACTTCTTCGGCCCGTACACCGAGGCCCGTACGAAGTCGTCGAGCCGCAGCACCTTGCCGTCCGCTACCAGGTCAAGGGTCTCCTTGGGGAAGCCGGCCGAGCCGGTGGTGACGTAACTGATGGTGGCGGTGGACCCGTCCGGGTAGCGCAGCACGACTTGAAGGTCCTCGTTGCCGGGCGTGGCGACCGCGTACACCGAGACCGGGTCGGCTCCGAGCAGCCAGCTCGCCGTGTCGACGAAGTGCCCGCCCTCGCCGGCGAACCGCGAACCCTCGGTGCCCTGTTGGAGGTACCAGCTGCCGTGCTGCAGGCGGCCCGCGTTGACCAGGTAGCGCAGGCTCGCCGGACCGGTCCGGGCGCCGAACCGCTTCCTGGCCTCCTGCAGCAGCGGTGCGAAGCGGCGGTTGAAGCCCACCTGGATCCGGTCGTTGCCGGACTCCTCCACCGCCGCGAGCACGCCGGCCAGTTCGTCCTCGGTGAGGGCCAGGGGCTTCTCCACGAACACCGTCTTGCCGGCGAGGAGTGCCCTGCGGGTCAGTTCGGCGTGCGAGCTGTGCCGGGTGACCACGAACACCGCGTCGATGGACTTGTCGGCGAGCACGGCGTCGAGATCGGTGGTCGCCTCGGCGAAGCCGAACTTCCGCTTCGCGTTGGCCGCGGACAGCGCCGTCGTGGTGACGACGGTGGACAACTCGACGCCGTCGCGCTGTGTCAGGTGCGGCAGCAGCATCGACGTGGCGTAGTTCCCCGCGCCGACGAACGCCAGGCGTACCGGCGTCCTGGCAGCACGGGCCGGACTCCGCTGCACGTTCACCGGGGGAACGGCCACCGCCGGAGCCTCGGCTTCCACCGCGTGTCCGGGATAGCGGAACAGCACCGCGACGGCCTTCAGGCCGCCGTCCTTCAGGCGCCGGTACGTCTCGACGGCGTCGTCGAACTCGGCGATGTGGGAGACCAGGGGCTCCACGTCGACGCGGCCGCGGGCGAGGAGATCGAGGAAGCACGCCAGGTTGCGGCGCTCGGTCCAGCGGACGTAGCCGATCGGATAGTCCCGCCCGTCGAGCTCGTACTCCGGGTCGTAGCGCCCAGGGCCGTACGAGCGCGAGAACCGGACGTCGAGTTCCTTCTCGTAGTACGCGTTCCACGGCAGGTCCAGGCGGCACTTGCCGATGTCGACGACCCGGCCACGGTCCCGGCAGAGCCGGGCGGCCAGCTCGACGGGCTGGTTGCTGCCGCCGCCGGCGGCCAGGTACACCTGGTCCACGCCGTGCCCGCCGGTGAGTTCGGCGACGGCGGCCTCCACGGCCGGGGACGCGGGATCGCCGCAGGCCGCGGCGCCCAGGCGCTCGGCGAGCTCGCAGCGCACCGGGTCGGGGTCGGCCCCGACGACGCGGACCCCCGAGGCGGAGAGGAGCTGCACCACCAGCTGCCCGATCAGACCGAGCCCGATGACCAGGGCCACGTCGCCGAGTTGCGGCTCGCCGCGGCGCACACCCTGCATGGCGATCGACCCGACGGTGCCGAAGGACGCGTGGCGCGGCGCGAGGCCGTCCGGTACGGGGGTGTAGAGGTTCTTCGGCACCCAGTTCAGCTCGGCGTGCAACGCGTGCTCATTGCCGGCGCAGGCCACCAGGTCGCCGACCTTGACGTCGTCGATCCCGGCGCCGACCTGCTCGACCACCCCGCACAGCGAGTAGCCCAGCGGCGTGTACGAGTCCAGCTTGCCCATCACCTTGCGGTAGGTGGCGGGCACTCCGTTGGTGGCCACGCTCTGCATGACCTTGGCCACCTGGTCCGGCCGGGAGCGGGCCTTGCCCAGCATCGACATGCCGGCCTCGGACACCTTCATGAGCTCGGTACCGGTGGATATCAGCGAGTAGGCGCTGCGGACCAGGACACCGCCCGGCTTGCACCCCGGCTCCGGCACGTCGAGCACCGCCAGCTCGCCGCTCTTGTAGTTCTGCACGACCTGTTTCACCCAAACTCCTCTGAATTCCTAAGCCGTTAACCGAGTGCTCTGACCGGACCCAGAGGTCGCGTCGCGATACCAGTACTCAAGGGTCAGCACGTGCCACAGATGCTTGGAGAAGTCCCGCTGCCCGGCGGCGTCCTCGGCGACCATGCGCGCCAGCGCGTCACGGCGCAGGAGCCCGGAGTTGACGAGCACGCCGTCGTGCACCACTTCGCGGACCAGCGGTGCCAGATCCCGGCTCATCCAGGCCCGCAGCGGGGCGCTGAACAGGCCTTTGGGCCGGTACACGATCTCCCGGGGCAGGATCGAGGCGGCCGCCTCCTTGAGGACAGCCTTCCCCTGCCGTCCGACGATCTTGCGATCCCCGGGCACGGCGAACGCCGCCCTGACCACCTCGACGTCCACGTACGGCACCCGCACCTCGGTCGACGCGGCCATGCTGGAGCGGTCCGTGTACGTGAGGTTCAGTCCCGGCAGGAACATCCGGGCGTCGCCCAGGCACATGCGGTTGACGAAGTCGTCGAGGTCGTTGTCCTGGTAGACGTCCGCGTGCTCGGTCAGCACGTCGTCGACCGTCCCGGCCAGGTCCGGGTTGACCAGGGCGAGCAGCTCGTCCCGGTCGTACATGGTGTAGCTGCGCCGGAACGCGGTCTCCTCCGGCAGACCGGCGAAGGAGAGGAACCGCTTCGCGAAGCGCACCGACCGGTACCCCCGGCGGGAGGTGGCGACCGGTAGCCGGTCCACGGCCGCGGACACCCCGCGCCGCAGGGGCCGCGGGATGCGCTGGTAGCGCAGGGCGAGCAGGTTGGCCAGGTGCTTGCGGTACCCGGCGAACAGCTCGTCGGCTCCCATCCCCGAGAGCATCACCTTGACCCCGGCCTCGCGGGCGGCCGAGCAGATCAGGAAGGTGTTGATCGCGGCGGGATCGCCGATCGGCTCGTCCAGGTGGTACGTCATCCGCGGCAGTAGATCGAGCACGTCCGGAGCGATCTCGATCTCGTGCAGGTCGACGCCGAACCGCTCGGCCACTTGCCGGGCGTAGCGCAGGTCGTCGGGCATGGCCTCGAACTTGGCGTCCTCGGCGCGGAATCCGATCGTGTAGGCGGAGATCCCGGGCTGGTGGCGGGCCGCAAGCGCGGTCAGATAGCTGGAGTCGAGGCCGCCGGAGAGGAAGGTCGCCACGGGTACGTCGGAGAGCAGATGCTGCTTCGTCGACTCCTCGACGATGGCGGCCAGGTCCGGCCGCTCGCCGCGCAGAGCCCGGTCCCGGCCCTCGGCTGCGACGGCCTTCAGGTTCCAGTACTGGCCGCGCTCCACACTGCCGTCGGGCCTGCACCTCAGCCAGCTTCCCGGTGGCAGCTTCTCCGCCTCGCGGAACGCGCAGCGAGAGTCCGGCACCCAGTAGTACAGCAGCGACGCCACCAAGGCCGCGTCGTCCACCTCCAGCGACCCGCCGGTCACCGCCGCGAGCGCCTTGAGCTCGGAGGCGAACACCAGGCCGTCGCCGCGCCGGAGCAGGAACAGCGGCTTGATGCCCAACTGGTCGCGGGCGAGCACCAGTTCACCGGTGCGCTCGTCGAAGATCCCGAACGCGAACATGCCGCGCAGCCGGGGCAGACAGTCCGTGCCCCAGCGCCGCCAGGCCTCAAGCAGCACCTCGGTGTCGGAGGTACCGCGGAAGCGCACCCCGGCGGCCGCCAGTTCGGCACGCAGCTCGGGCGCGTTGTACAGCTCGCCGTTGTACGTCAGGGCGAGGCCGCCCGAGACCATCGGCTGGGCGCCGGTCCCGGACAGATCGATGATGGCCAGTCGGCGGTGCCCGAGGTGCACTTCGCCGTCACCGGCGGGGTGGTCGTACCGGCCCGCCCCGTCCGGACCGCGGTGGGCGACGGTGTCGGTGAGCCGGTCGGTCACGGCCTTCCCGTCCGGCCATCGGTAAGTCCCTGCGATGCCGCACATGTTCTACCGCGCCTCCTGGTCGTTGTCCGGGACCCGTGAGGCCCCCATAGGCAGCCGTTCCGTGCGCCGCCGTTCCTCCCCCACTGCCTTGACGGCGTGGGTGGGGGTGCCCCCAGCGGTAGCTGGGGGAGTACCCCCGTCGTTCTGCCGTGCCAGCCGCTCGCCGTGGCCGCGCAGCGCGGTGTGCGGCCCGTCCCACAGCGTGCCGTCGGTCCGGTCGCGCGGATCGGGGTCGATCAGCACCACGCCGATCACCGGAATCCTCAGGTCCGCGAGCTGGCGCGCCACGGTGTGCAGCCATGCGGCACTGGCGTGCCCCGCACGCACGACGAGCACGGTCTGCGTGCCGAGGCACTGGAGGTCGGTCCAAGCCGTTCCGGGCGCGACCGAGCCGACGCCGAACCGGCACTCCTCATGCGCCACCGCCGCCCGCTCGGCGCTGACCACGGCAGGGCCACCTGATTGCCGGCGGCGGTCGGCGAGCCGCAGGCCGGGCAGCCCATCGACGATCACCACCGGCCCGTCCGTGGCCAGCGCCTCGGCGAGGTCCAGGGCGATCGCGCACGCGCTGCGCGCGCAGCCCAGTTCGAGCAGCGACACCGGTTCCGCGGAGGCGCGCACAATGCGGGCCAGGGTCGCGGTGAGCCGTTCGCGCGCCGCCGGGTTCCGTCCGCGCCGCCACAGCCTTGCGGACCGACGGGATGTGTGGCGCACCTCCGCGATGACCGAGGCGCCCAGGTTCGCCGCGATCTCCCGGCGCAGCACGGGACGGTCCGCCACCACCGTGCCGACCGCGGCCACCGCGAGCCCGAGGACGAGCCCCAGGACGAGGCCGATCGCGGCGTCGGTGACGGCGGTCTTGGGCACGGAGTGCGCCACCGTGCGCGGGCCGTCCACGATCTGCGTGCCGGCGATGAGCCTGGGCGTGCCGGTGCGCGCCTCCGCGGCGCGCTGGTCGAAGTCGGTGATCCGCGAGGTGAGTTCGGCCCGGCGGGCGAAGAGCGACTCGATGCTCGCCGACGCCTTCGGGTCGTTCCCCGGCGACCGGTCCCCGATCGCCTTGTTGACCTGGGCGAGGTCGTCCTGGATGCGGTCACGCTGGTCGAGCAGGGCCTTGGCCTCGGCCGCCGCGGCCTGCTGCATCCGGCTCACATGGTCCGCGACGAACGCATCGGCCAGCGCCTTGGACCGGGCCACCGCCTCCGCGTCGCTGCCACCTGTCACCTCGATCTGCAGCAGGTTGTTGGTCAGGCCGGTACCTCGGTAGTCCCGTATGAAGTCCTCCGGTTTTTCAGGGGACTTGAGGGCCTGCAGGGCCTTGCCGGCAATCCGCGTGGTACCCAGCAGCGCGACATCGGTACGGATCAGCGTCCCGGGGTCGTTCGGCTGGTCCGCCTGATGCGCGACCAGCACCTTGGTCACCGCGGTCGGGGGCGGCGGGCGCAGCACCGCTATCGCCGCGCCGACCAGTAGCCCGAGCAGCGCCATGGAGCACCAGAGGCGGCGGCGTCTGCGTACCGCCACCACCAGCGCCTGAAGGTCAAGCAGTGGAGCGGTGGCCGACGACTCCGGTGTGTCGCTCGTCGTCACACAGAACCTCCGCTCTGGTGACCGCTTACCGCCAGCGCCGGAGTGGCCTGGTCCGGAGCATGCCCGGCGGGCCGCGTCGGACGGGTCCGCACCGCGCCGGCTGCGACGAAACCGACGACCTCATGCCCTGCGTCCGCACACGCCTCGGCGACGCCGGCGAGCTGCTCCGCGGTCCAGCCGCCCGGGCTGAGCACGACCAGGGCCCCGGACTCGGTGCCGCGGTCCGGCACCATCGGCCGGGACACCGAGACCCCCACCACCCGCAGCGTGGGGTACTCCCTGCTCGAAGAGCTTGGGGAAGGACCGCTCTTGGCCTCGGCGGCGAGCTGTCCGGCGGCCCGGCGGGCGATCTCGTCGCCGTCCGGTACGACGACCAACAGCCGCCGGGGAGCCGGCAGTTGGTCCCGGAGGCGAGCGCACACCCGTCGGTAGCGGATGCGTCTTTCGGCCTCGTCGCCGGACATCCGCGGGGTCGGCATGTCCCACCGGGTGTCGATGCCGAGCAGCCGGCGGAACCGGGCCCGCGTGCCGATGCCTTTCGGCCGGTGTGCGGGGCGACGTTCACGAGGTACGTCGACGGTGCCGAGCAGCACCGACCCCAGTGCCGCGGCGATCTCCGGTTCGGTGCGCAGCCGGCGGTTCATCCGTGCGGCGGCGAGATGGCCGATGACCGTGAGCAGGAAGAACAACAGCGCCCCGGCGGCGACGAGCTGCGTTCTCGTCGGCGGTGCCTCGCCGGTCGGCCGGGCCGCGGGCCCCATGACGACCATGCCGCCCTTGTTGGCCGCCGGGTCGGTCTGGTCCAGCTTCTTCATGGCCTCCTGCAGCGTGGTGCGCAGCTTCTCCAGCTCGGTGCGGGCCTGCACGCTCTCCACGGTCTGCCCGGGATTGGCGGCGTTGGCCAGGTCGGTGATGCGGCGGCTGGTGTCCGCCACCTGCTGTCGCAGTGCGTCGGGCCCGGTGGCCGTGCCGGTGCTGGTGCTGTCGCCCGCGATCCGCGCGGCGAACGTCACGAATTCCTTGGCCAACTGGTCGGAGAGCCGCTGCGCGCGCTCCGGAGTGCCGGCCGTGCCCGAGATCTTGATGATGTTTCCGTCGGAGGTCGTGGCGCTCACTCGGTCCGCCAGCTCGCCGACGCTGACCCCCGGCCAGTTGAGCGCGGCGGCCGCGCGGTCCACCACCGCCGAACTCTTCGCGATCTCCGCCTGCGTCAGCAGCGCACGCTCCTCCCACTGCCCCGGCAGCAGGACCGATGCCGACGCCGTGTACCGCGGCGGAAACAGCATCGAGGTGCCGTAGCCGACGAGCGCGCCCACCACGGTGAGGACGGCGAGAAGCCGCCAGCGCCGACGGAGAATCCGCCCGACCGTGGCCAGCCGTATCGTGTCATCGCTCAACGGCGCGGCCTCCACCCCGTCCGCACCGGGTCGCCGGCCGCCACCGGAGCGCGGTCACGACAGACAGAGGCGTAGGCGGCGAGCAGCGACGCCTGCGAGTTCCGCCAGGACAGCTGCCCGCCGATCCGCTCCTGGCCGATCTTGCCCATCCGGGCCCGCTTCTCCGGATCGTCGAGCAGCAGCGCGATGAGCCCCGCGAACTCGGCCTCGTCGTTGGCGGCCGCGTAGACGGCAGCGTCACCGGCGGAGACCCGCGCCTCCCGGAGGTCGAAGGAGACGATCGGCCGGCCCATCGCCATGTACTCCAGGACCTTGTTCATGGTCGACACGTCGTTGAGCGGGTTGCGCGGGTCGGGGGAGAGGCACACGTCCGCGGTGGACAGATAACGCACCAGATCGGCGTCCGGAATGCGCCCGGTGAACTGCACCTGCTCGGAGAGCCCGAGCCGCCGGGACAGCTCCACCATCGCGTCGAAGGCGTCGCCGGAGCCGACGAACACGGCGTGCCAGTCCGTCCGCCCCAGCTCGTCGCGCAGCTTCGCCAGGGCCCGCAAGGCGTAGTCGACACCGTCCTGCGGTCCCATCACGCCCAGGTAGCACAGCAGATGAGGCTTGCCGCGCTTCAACTCCGGCTCGTGCGGGACCGGTTGGAAACGGTCGGTCTGGGGCGCGCTGCGCACCACGAAGACGTCCTCCGGCCGCCGGCCGCCGCGGCGCACCGCGACGTCCCGGTAGCTCTCGTTCGTGGCGAGCACGACGTCCGCGGCCCGGTAGGTCAGCCGTTCCAGCGCGCACACGGCGCGGTAGAGCAGATCCTCGCCGCGGCCGAACCGGGAGAGATACAGCTCCGGTACCAGGTCGTGCTGGTCGAAGACGAACCGCGCGCCGCGCCGCTTCAGCCGCAGCGCCGGCAGGAACAGCAGGTCCGGCGGGTTGCAGGCGTGGACCACGTCGACCGGGCCGACCTTCCGGGCGAGCCGGGCCGTGTGCCACAACGCCGTTCCGTACTCCCGCAGGTAGCCGGCCGGGCCTCCGGTGGCCGCGCGCAACGGATAGCGGTGGATCCGCACCCCGTCGATCTCGGTCTCCGGCTCCGTGTCCCGTGTCGTCCCCCGGGGGCAGATGACGTGCACCTCCCAGCCCGCGTCGCGCAGCGTCGTGCACTCCTGCCACACCCGCCGGTCGAACGGCACCGACAGGTTCTCCACCAGGATCAGCGCGCGACGGCCGTGCCCGAGGCTGCCTTTCTCACCGAACGATGTGTCACCAAGCAAGGCCCACGTACCCCGGTTCGGCCCGGCGCGCCTCGGCGTCGGGAAGGTGGATGAGGTCGACGATCACCGGGCCGTCGCCATGGGGGAGTGCCGAAAGGACGGCCGGATCCCTGCTCCCGACCAGGCACACCTCGGCGTGTTCGAGCACCTCGCCGACGGACTCAGCGAGCAGCTGCGCTAGGTGCGGCAGCCGGGTGTCGATGTATTCGCGGTTCGCGCCGAGCAGCCGGGAGAGGTTCACGTTGGGGTCGTAGATCCGCAGGTCGTACCCCTTGCCGAAGAGTCTCTCCGCCAGCTCGACAAGGGGGCTCTCGCGGAGGTCGTCGGTGCCGGGCTTGAAGGAAAGACCGAACAGGCCCACGCGCCGCTTGCCGGTGCGCTCGACCAGGTCCACCGCGCGCTGCAAATGGTCGGAGTTGGAGGGCAGCACGTGGGCGAGGATGGGCACAGAGACGTCGGCCCGTCGCGCCGCGTGGACCAGGCTGCGCAAGTCCTTGGGCAGGCAGGAGCCGCCGAAAGCGAAGCCCGGCCGCAGGTAGGCGGGGCTGATGTTCAGCTTGCGGTCGGCCAGGAACACGTCCATCACCTGGTGCGAGTCCACCCCGAGCGCCTGGCACACCGCGCCCAGCTCGTTCGCGAAGCCGATCTTGAGGCCGTGGAACGCGTTGTCCGCGTATTTGATCGCCTCGGCCGTCGGGACCGGCACCCGGAACACCTCGCCCGGCAAGTCCTCGTACAGCGCCGCCACCACATCGCCGCTCGCCGGGTCGAGCTCGCCGATGACGGTCTTGGGCGGATCGAAGAAGTCCCGCACACTCGTGCCCTCGCGCAGGAACTCCGGGTTGACCGCGACGCCGAAGTCCACCCCGGCCGTGCCGCCGACGTACTTCTCCAGGATCGGCACCAGCAGGTTCAGACAGGTGCCCGGCAGCATGGTGCTGCGGAACACGATCGTCTGCCGCCCGCCGCGCTCGGCCAGCACGGCGCCGATCTGCTCGGTGACCCGCTCCAAGTAGGTGGTGCACAGGCTGCCGTTGGGCTCCGAAGGCGTGCCCACGCAGACCAGCGACACCTCACTGCCCATGATCGCCTCGCGGACGTCGCCGGTGGCGCGTAACGCTCCGCTCTGTACGACCTTGGCGATGAGCTCGCCGATCCGCTCCTCGACCACCGGGGCCCTGCCGTCGTTGACCAGGTCGACCTTCACCTGGTTCACGTCCACTCCGATGACCTCGTGCCCCATGCCGGCCAGGCACGCGGCGGACACGCAGCCCACGTAGCCGAGCCCGAAAACGCTGACCCTCATGACCCGTTCCTCCCCCAGGCAGGCCCTCTTGGCCTGCGGTCCCGCGCGGCGGCCGGACGACGACTCCCGCGCATCAATACGCCCCCTGGCCGTAGAGCACCGCACGCAGCGTCTTCCACAAGATCACCGTGTCCAGGGCGAGCGACCAGTCCTCCACGTACCGCAGGTCGAGGCGGACCGCCTCCTCCCACGGCAGGTCGCTGCGTCCGCTGATCTGCCACAGGCCGGTGAGCCCGGGCTTGACGAGCAGCCGCCGCCGGATGTCGGGGCCGTACGCGGCGGATTCCTCCGGCAGCGGAGGCCGCGGCCCGACGAGCGACATCGATCCGGTGAGTACGTTGAAAAGCTGCGGGAGTTCGTCGATCGAGTACCGGCGCAGCACCGCTCCCACCCGGGTCACCCGCGGATCACGGTGGAGCTTGAACAGCAGGCCGGCGCCCTCGTTGTGGTCGGCCAGCTCGGCACGTGCCTGGTGGGCCCCGGCGACCATGGTGCGGAACTTGAGAATGGTGAACTCGCGGCCGTCCTTGCCGACCCTGCGCTGGCGGTAGACCGCCCCACCCCGGCTGTCCACCAGGACGAGCAGGCCGACGAGCACCATCAGCGGCGCGAACAGCATCAGCAGGATCGCCGCGCCCATCCGGTCGACGACCTCCTTGACCGCACGGCGGCCGCCGGTGAAGGTCGGCATGGTGACGCGCAGCAGCGGGATTCCGAGCACCGCGTCGACGTGCAGCCGCGGGCCGGCCACCTCCATCAGGACGGGCGCCACGACCATCTCGGCGTCGCTGCCTTCGAGGTTCCAGGCCAGCCGCTGCAGCCGGTCCGGTGACCAGTGCGGGTGCGGTGTGACCGCGACGACGCGGTAGCCGTCGCGGCGGACGTGGTCGGCGACGTCCGTCAGCCGGCCCACGACCGGCACCCCGTCCAGTCGGCCGCCGTCGAGCCCGAGACCGCCGGTCGTGCACACCGCGTCCACCCGCCAGCCGAGGTGCGGGAACTTACGGGTTCGGGTGATCAGGTCGCGTACGGTGGCCGGGCTCCCGGCAGCGAGCACCGGACGCAGGCACCGTCCTTCTTTCCGCTGTTTGTGCAGCCACAGGCGCAGCAGATATCGCTCGATCATGGTGACGAGCGCGATTGCGGGGATCGCGACGAAGATCCAGAGTTTGATGTTGCGCGAGGTGAGAGCGATACCGCCGAGCGCCAATACGACGACCGCCGTGAACAATGAGCGGCCGAGCCGGCGGAATTCCTCGGCGCCCTGGCCGAGCACGGCCGGAGCCCATGCCCGGCTCACCGCAAGAACTGACAGCACCAGCAGTTCGGTGCCGAAGGCGAGAATTCCCCATTTCTCGTGCCAGTTGGCCGCGTCCCGCACCCCGAAGAAGCTGCCGGTCGCCGTCACCACAATGGCGGTTGCCGCGGTATCGCTGGTGATCACGGTACGGCGATACCTCTGCTCCCAGTCGATGGCGGGCCGGCTGATCGGCCCGTCCGCCGGATGTCTTCGCGCCGACGGAAACGGGCTGACTAATTCCCCCTGCCGCACAGGACCCCCCAGGTCACCAGTGGTTCGACGTGTTCGTCCAACACCGTTCCTCCCCCCGGGAGGCCCCCGCCTCCCCGCACTCTCCCCTCGGGAGGCCCCCGCCCCCCGAATGACATCCCGGCCATCGCGGTGCCCCGTGAACAACCCACCCCGGCGGAACCCGTCGAAACCTCGGGTGCTCCCCGCACCCAAGGCACCCTGTCGGGCTCCGAGAAATGATCACCCCCCACGTTTGGCGCGGGGGACACGATTGCTGGCTGGGCTGTCTGTGGCGCCGGATCTATAGATCATTAACGGTTCGTCAATGGCCGTCTCGTACCTGAGCAGCTGAAGCACGGACAACTTAGACCACCGGAGACAATATGTAGAGGGGTTGTGTGCAATTCGTGCTCGGTTTTGAGGCGGAATCCACCGGCCGGTGACCGCATTCGGTGGCTTGATATCGCCGCACGCCGTAGCCGCCCGCCCGGCACCCGGGTGCCACGGGAGCCGGCCTGGAGAGGGGCTCCGGCCGGGGTGCCGGGGGAGCGGCAGCGTGGGTGGTGGCCGCCTGGCGCTTCCAGACGTCCGGCGGAGCTCTAACCCTGCGGCCGGTGCGCCATGATCAGCTCGAACTCCTCCAGGCACCGCAACGTGGCGTTGAGCTTCTTGAGGGACTCGCCGCGGATCGCCGACTGCGGCCCCCGCGTCGCAACCAGCGCGCCCTTGTCGCGGAACATCGCCCCGACGTGCGCGCGTCCCGCCGCAGCGTTCAGGAAGAGCGTCGCGCTGACCGCGCCGTCGAGGGCCTCCAGCTGGGGACGGCCCAGCTCCTCGAAGGTCTGCCGGTACGCGGGCGCGTCGGACGGGTCGAACTCCACGTACCCGGTGCGCATCCACATGCCCGGCGCCACCTTGGGCGCGGGCGTGTACGACACGGCCTCCCAGTCGTCGGCGGTCACGGTGTCCGCGAAGGGCGCGAGCAGCTCCAGGCGGCGCTCGCGCAGCCGAGTGTCGCTCTCCGCCCGGGCGCTCTCGCTCTCCCACCACGAGCCCATCAGGATCTTGCCGATCTCGCGGTCCGCAAAGAGTCCGAAACGGTGGTACCCGGGGTTCTGGCTGAGCAGCCCGGGGGCCTCGCTGCGGAGCGCGTCGAGCACACCATCGAGCTTGGCCGGGTCGCCGGTGACGTAGAGGGTGCGTACGTACCAGGTTTGCATGGCTAGTCCTGTCGGAGAGAGGTCCCGCGGCACTGGCGCGCGGCTCCCTCCCATACGAAGCCGGACCAAGCCGGTCCGCGATGCGAGTGGCCCATTCGGCCCATCCAACGGCACCCTTGCGAAGCATCGGCCACGTCCAGCACCTGACGCGCCCTCAGCAGCGGGCCGCGGCCGTGAGACTGCGCGGGCCGTGAAGTGCCCGGTCGCCGGCCCTCGTGACCCGCCGCTCCCTGACCCCGCAGAAGTAGCTGACCTGGTTGTTCATACGGCTCAACGCCCCTTGTATGACGCGTCGTTGATCGGTTCCACGGGGGATGGCGGGACCAGGCCCAAGGGGGACGAGCGATGAGTGGGCGCGCATTCGGGCAATTTCCGGCCGATGTTCGGCAGCGGGCTCTGCTGCTTCTCGGTGAGCAGGCGACGGGATCGATCGACGAGGCTCGCCGAGGCCCTGCTCGCCTTCGGGGAGGGTGATGACGCTGCTGGTGCTGGCGAAACGGTGACGAGACCGCCGTACGCTTCGTCCGCTTCGCTGCGGACAGGGGCATCGAAACCGTCCTGGCCGCCGACTTCGACCGTCTCGCCGTCACCGTCACGGTGTCCCGCGATCTGATCTCCCGCAGCACGATCCTCGTCGACGGCCGCCCCCCGACCGGCATCTTCTGCAGGGGCAGGCTCGACTCCTCGCCCCCTTCGGCGCCGACCGCGCGGTTCGCGGCCAGTGAGCAGCAAGCCGCCCTCTGGGGCCGCGTTGGCCCTGTGGCCCGGCCCGGTGAGCAACCGGCACGACTTGGCGGAGTGGCCGGATGCCGTCCCCGTACCCCGGCGAGGCGCTGAGCGAAGCGGAAAACGCTTGTTCATCTGCTAGTGCCGAGTAGGGTCCTGAGAGGCCGCGTGCCATTCGCGCGGTCGGCTGCGCTTCGTTGGCTGCGCGTCATGCGACCCGCCGCGGCGGATCGCTTTCGCCGTGGCCACCGGAGGGGCGATCACCTGTGCTCACGTTCTACGTACTACTCGGACTGCTCGTCGGCGGGGCCGTGTTCCTCATCGTCACGCTCCTGCGGCACGGTAAGAGCCGCACCGAGAACGCCGAGGGCCTGCTCATCGAACAGGCGAGCCGCCTACAGGCACGGAGAGACCGCGTCTCCTTCGGCACGTTCGCGACCCACAACGCCCCGCCGACCATGTCGGACCACTACCGCCACTGACGCGGAGGCCCGAGACCGGATCGGGCGCACTCCGGTGCGTCCGATCCGGGAGCCGCCCTTCAGGCCGGGCCGGGCGGCGGACCCCGACGAGCGATTCGAGGACCTCCCAGGCAAGGCTTCGGGCCAGCTCCACCTCGTAGGCGTTGTGGCGCAGGGGACCGCGTCGGCCGACTCGGCGTCCACCGCCCGCTCGATCGTCTCGGCGGTCGGGGCCGTGTCGAGCAGCACGGCCTCCGTCCGCCGGGCCCGCCACGGCCGGTGGGCGAGTCCGCCGAAGGCGGGGGCGCCTCGCGCTCTACCCCGCGCTCCAGGTGCACCATCGCGGCGACCGAGGCCAGCGCGAAGGTGTAGCGAGCAAGGAAGTTCAGCTGCCAGGCAAGGACACCTGCGCACGGCTGCCCGGCTTGGCGCCACCGCTGTCCGGCCTGCTGGAACGACGAGGACGGTCGTGCCTATCCGGCGGCCGTGGAGCATCAGCCCTTGCTGGGGCCGAAGGGGGGGGAGCCGTCCGCCTTGCCCCTGCTATCCCAATGGCCAGTGTGACCTTCAGCGATAGCTGGCCAGAAGCGGCGGCAAGGCCGCTGGTGACCGACCTGGGCTCAAAGACAGTTGGCCATTTCGCTCAGAGATAGTTGGCCGCCACTGCGGCCTCGGCCTCGTCACGGAGCTGTATGGAGGCGTGCTATTTGAGGTGGGGCCCGGTGCGCCCGCACCGCTCCGACTTCAGGCAGCCGCGAAAGACTCGACTTCATCGGCGGCGCGCGCCTCCCGCGTTCGGGACACGGCGAGCACGAGTGCCTGAACGACGGCTCCAGACAGCCCCAGCCACAATGCGAACCGATAGCTGACCTGATCCGCGAGCAACCCACCCACCGGCGCCCCGACCGCTACCATCCCCCAGTTGAACGAGCGGATCGTGGCGTTCATGCGCCCCCGTAGCCGGTCGGGTGTCACTGCCTGGCGATAGCTCATCTCCACCGGGCTTTCGATCGAGATCGCCAAGGACACCACGAAGAAGGCGAGTGATACCGAGAGCAGCCCCCACGGTCCACGCTCGGCCAGGACCAGCGGCAGCCAGCCGATGGCGGCAAGGAGGCGGAACGCGATCAAGGTGGCACCGACGTCCAGTCTTCGCGCCACCCGGCCCGAGAGTGCGCCACCCAGGACCCCACCGAGCCCCGCGCAGGCGTAGGTCACTCCCAGGCCGAAGTCCCCGATCTTCAGCTCCCGCAGGGCATAGACCACGAAGACCGTACTCACGACGCTGTTGAAGAGAAGCATCGCGTGCGAGGTCAGCGCGATGGACGCCAGCGTCCGATGGCGGTAGACCCAGGCCACCCCCTCACGCAGCTCGCTGCCAAGACTGCGCCGCGCGTCTCGGTCAGGAACAGGATCGTGAGCCCGTACCGACGTGAGCAGCAGGCCGGACAGCAGGTAGGACACGGCGTCCACCAGCACAGCAAGCGGCGCGCCGACGAACTTGATCAGCACGCCGGCAATCAGCGGACCCGTCGAACCCGCTACGTTGTTGGCCTGTTCCATGCGGGCGTATCCCGCGTTAAGGAGTTCCTTGGGCACCAGCCGTGGCACGTAGGACTGGTTGGCCGCCTCGAAGAACAGGCAGAGCACCCCGAAGGCGAAGACACACGCGCATAGGGCAGCGATGCTGAGCCGGTGCAATGCGTACAGCAAGGGGATCGCACCAAGCAGAGCGGCCCTGCCGAGATCCGTGGCCACCATCATCGGCTTGCGCCGGCAACGGTCCACAAGCACCCCTGCCACGAGACCGAAGAGCAGATAGGGAACCCAGCGGGCAGCGTTGACGAGGCCGACCTCTGTGGCAGATGCACTCAACGTGACGGCGGTGAGGATCTGCAGCGCGAGCCCTGTTATCTGTGAGCCGAAGGCTGAGACTGCGGAGGCGGTCCAAAAGCGTATGTACCCCGGGACGTCCACCAAGCGCGGCATGATCGGACTGTACCGGCGGAGCATCCCGGCCCCGCACCGGATCAGCAGGTGAGCCTGGACACGTTAGTTGGAACCGGTGGGATTCGGCGAGCTGGTGGTTTCTGGTCGGTGGGACACGCTGGTTGGCACCACGCGGTCACGCTTCTTGCGATCAACCGTGAGTTGTCAGTCCTCCTGGCCCCAGTTCCCCGAAGGTCCAAGGCCCTCGGTGCTGCGCCAAGTTCTGTCCGCGCCGCCAGCGGCGCCCAGCCGCACCCGGTGACGCTGGAGGTCGACCTCAGTGACCTCCACCGTGATCAGCTCGCCTTCATCGACAAGCTGATCCGGGGTCTCGACGGGCTCGTCAGTCAGCTCTGCGAGGTGAAGGAATCCCATGACGTGTGGGGCAAGTTCCACGAACACGCCAAAAGGAACGATCTTGGCGATCGGCCCAGTGAGAACCCGGCCGACCTGATCCGCAAACCCAATGGGGCGTTTTCCAGCCGCGACGGCTCTTGCCATGGAGCCCCGGGACGGCCCTGACCAGCCGCCCTGGATGCCGACGCGGGCTCGCCCGTTCCCCGGCGGCCCCGCAGCGGCCGAAGGCCCTGCCCGTGCCCAGGCCTGTCGGCGGCAGAGCATTGGGTCGCGGCGAGGATCAGGCAGAACGCACCTTTCACTTGACCTTCCGGGTCGAGGTCACCGGGAAGCTGTCCTGATCCGGCGTCGCCCACATGAGTGGAGCGGCGCATGGGCCGAGCAGGGCGGGAGAGCTATACGGAGCGACTCCCGCGGGACGCGGGAATCCCGGAATCCGGGGGAGTGGGGTATGCCTGGTGCCCGGGGGAGCGTCACCCAGACGGAAGAGTTCCGGCACGGCCTGCTGGCCGCCGCGGCCCGGGCCACCACCGTCGCCGAGCTTGCCACTGAGCTCTCCTGCCGGCTGGAGCGCTTCCTGCCGCACGACGGCTACACGTTGGCCGGCCTCGATCCGCTCACCGGCGTCGGCTGCCTCCACCACGACTTCCGGCCGTCCAAGGGGACCGGAAGTGAGCTGGCCCTCGCACTGAGCCTGCGGGGCAGGGTGTGGGGCGGCCTGGTCCTGCTGCGGGGGGACGACGGCCCGCCGTTCTCGGCGGCGGAGGCCCGGTGCGCCGAGCGGCTCGCGGGCCCGCTCGCTGCCGCCCTGCGGCAGTACGTGGCCGGGAAGCCGCTGCGCCCGGGCCGGCGCGGGCTGTTCCCCGGCGTGATCGTCATCGGCCCGGACGACACGATCAAGGGCATGTCGTCGACGGCGCGCACCTGGCTGCACGAGTTCCTCCCCGAGACCCCGCCGGCGAAGGACGACGAACTGCCCCATCTGCTCTGGGGCATCACGTCCTTCACCCGGCGCACCCGCGCCACCGCGCTCAGCAGGATCCCGACCCACGGGGGGTGGGTCGCGGTGCATGCGCAATTGCTCGACGGCAAGGAGGGGGAGGAGGGGGACATCGTCATCACCTTCCAGTCCGCCCCGGCCTCCCAGCTCCTACCGGCGATCTTCGTCTGGTACGGGTTCACACCGCGCGAGCAGGCCATCGTCGAGTGCCTCATGGGAGGCCTCGCGACCAAGCGCATCGCCCGGCTCCTCGGCATGTCCCCGCACACGGTCTCCGGCCATCTGCGCTCGGTCTACCGCAAGACGGGCACGGGCGGCCGCGAGGAACTCATCGCCGGGCTGCGGCAGTAGCACACGTCGGCGCGCCGGGCAGGACCGTGCTCTCGCGGAGATCCTGCCCCGAGTGCCGACCGCCGGTTCTCTCGTGCCCGGTACTTCAGTCCAGCGCCCGCCGTTCCAGCAGCGCGCGGTCGAGCCGACGGGTCACGTCGTCCACCAGTCCGAGCGCCGTGAGCCGTTCCTCGATGTACTCCTGCACGGGCAGCACCACCCCGCACACGGACAGGCCGGTCGCGGGGTCCCGCCACCGCTGCTCCGGCGTGGACTCCGCGGCGAAGAAGCCCGAACAGGAGCCGTGGAAGCGGCAGCCGGTGCAGGTTTCGCGGACCCGCTGCCGCGATTGGCGCAGCGCCTCGGCGAAGGAGGCGGAGCGGCGCGTCGAGGACAGTGACTGGGTGAAGATGTTGCCGTGGCACAGCGCCGGATCGTAGGCGTCGCCGTTGGAGTACACCGAACCGTCCGTGTCGATGACGAGGATGGTCTCCGAGAGCTCCTTGTCGTAGTAACGGCGGTTGTCCGCGCCCGACAGGGCGTGGACAACCTGAGCCGCATAGCCTTCGATGGGCTCGACGTTGATGAAGCTGTCCGAGATCAGCCAGCGGTCTGTGAGCGTCTTGAACGCGTCGACGATCTCCTCCGCCGCGAGTTCGTGCACCGCCTGCTGTCCCGGGTAGCCCGTCCGGTAGATCGGCAGGAGCCGAAAGCCCAGGTCCATGTCCTCGAAGAAGCGGTGGATCTCCGCGACATGGGGGGCCGTGGAGCGGGAGAGCACGGTGATGCACCCGAAGTTCAGACCCTCGTCCATGAGGCGCTGCATATGGGCGAGGACCCGCGGCTGCGCCTGACGGCCGGCGACGTTCACCCGCTGGCCGCCCACGAGGTCCACCGAGACGCCCACGTCGTCGAAGACGTCCTTCATGAGGGTGAGGTCCTCGTCGGTGAGCCGATAGAGGTTGGTCTGGACGGAGTTGCCGTACGGAATGGAGGCGGGCTCCAGGAACTCCTCCTGGGCCCGTTTGACCTCGCGGTAGAAGTCCGGGGGCATCAGCAGGGGCTCGCCGCCGTGCCACACGAAGTCCGCCGTTCTGCCCGGCTGGTCGGACAGCCACTCGCCGACGTGCCGGATCATGTTTCTGACCTGCGCCACCGTCATCGCGGTCCGGTCACCGAGGGACGGGAACTCGTAGCAGTAGCGACAGCGCAGATTGCAGAACTTCGAGACCTTGACGACGAGTTGGAGGTAGGGCGGCGCCGGCTCAGGCGCCCCCGCCCCTACTTCTCCCCGCTCCGGGGAGACGTCGACGCTCATGCGGGCTCGGCGCCGAGCGCCAGCCTCAGCCGCAGATACGCCTCGCTGACACTCAGCCGGCTCGGTGCCGGTGCCGATTCCTGGCCGCCGCGGCGGGAGACGAGTCCCGAGCGGCGCGGCCCCTTGTCTCCGAACCGCTCGTGCCAGGGGCCGCCGCCGCGTGGGCTCTCGACCCAGAAGTCCGGGTAGTCGGGCCACATGCGTACCGGGGGCCGCAGCTCGTCGACGATCGCCTGCCGCTCCAGCCGTTCCGGCCGCTGCCCGGCCTCCTCGGCGGCCTCCGGCGCCACAGGCTGCCCCGCACGGTGGAGCGCGAGGAGGCGCAGATAGGCGCTCCGGGAGGGGCTGTTCGGCTGGTGCGATCCCGGTTCCCTGATGTCCCGCTTCGATTCAGCCATGTCGGCCGTTCCTCGCTTCCTCGGTCCAGTGGTGCCTCCGCCCGGACTGCCGGGCCTCTCCACTCGTACGCAACTCAGGTAAGGCGGTGCGAAAGCACGCGCCAACCCCCCAATATTCGGGGGGTGTCGAGGGCGTGGGCGCCCCGTAAGACTGGTCGCCGGGTTCACAGCGAATTCACAGCGACCAGCCCCGGACCGGCGCTGGTTCGGGCTCGGCCTGGGACAGGAGACGGCATGATGCTTGCCTCGACAACGGCGGCCGCGGTCAAGAATGTGCAGGTGGTGACCGTGCCGCCCGACGCCGCGGGGGTGACGGACGGCGGCCTGCTGCCGCCGGCGGGATCCGTGGTGATCTATGTGGGCGACGTTTCGGCGCCCGAGTGGCAACAGCTGCGCGCGGCGGCCCTCGACGGCGACTGGAAGGCCGTCCGGGACACCCCCATTCCCCAACGCCCCAAAAATGGTGCCGAGTTGGTAGCCGCGTCGATCCCCTTCGACTTGGTCTGCGCGGGGCATGTGATGGTGCGCGACCTGGCCCTGCCGCAAGGAGTCCCGTTCAGGACGCTCACCTTCCCCTACACCGGCGGCCCCATCCGGGACACCGACTTCGGGATCGTCGAGCACACCGGCCGTGGCGCCCCCGCGGTCCGCGCCACCTACCTGCTGATGCGCCGGGCGCCCCACCTGACGCGTCTGGAGCGGCAGTTGCTCGACGGCATGGACCCCGAGCAGCGCCACGTCCACATGGGGAGGCCCCAGCCGTGTCAGACCCTGACCGCGATGGACGCCCTGACCGACGGCATCGGGCGGGCGGCGCAGGAAGCGGTCCGCGAGAAGCACGCGCGTGGGGGATACGCCCGGGACGAGAGCACGACGACGCTCTCGGAGAGCGAGATCACGGAGATCGCGGGCGAGCCGGGCGGGCCCGCGGCCTCGGTGGCAGATCTGCTCACCACGCGCCGGCGCCACTTCTCCTACTAGCGGACCGCCCCGTGGTCTCCCTCCTGGTAGCCGTCGTGCTGGCGGCGTGGCTGCTGCTGACCGTGGTGGCGGCGCTGCCCCGGATCGGCAAAACGGCCCGGCGGCACGTCCCCGACTGGTTCGCGCCGCTCCTGCCCGCCTGGACGTTCTTCGCGCCCAATCCGGCGACGAAGGACAAGGTGCTGATGTACCGGGACATCCTCGCCAATGACACCGTCGGCCCGCTGCGTCTCGTCCTGCCGGAAGGAGGGGCGAGGGGCAGGCCCGGCAAGGCGCTGTTCGACGCGGCGTCACAGTTGCTGCGGCGGGCGGCCGCGGGCTGGGAGGAGGAGCCCGACGCCCGGATCAGGGACGCCCGGTTGATGATCAGCACGCCGTATCTGCTCCTCCTCAACAGAGCGGCCACCGCGCCGCACGACGCCACCGCCGTCAGCTTCGAGTTCGTCGTCGCGCACGCGAGCCGGCGCGACGAGGAACCCGAGGTGGTCTTCGTGTCCGCCGTGCACCGCCTCAAAGGCGCGGCGGACGGCGCGGTGGCACCCTGCGAGCCGAGCCCGAGCGCTGCGCGGGAGGGGACTCCATGCTGAACGAGACCGAGACGGCTCGCGCGATCCTGGCCGTGTGCGGCGCGGGTCTCGCGGTGTCGGCCGGCCGCGACCTGCGGCAGCGCCACGAGTTCGGCGAGGGCGGCGCTCTGGCGTGGGCGGTGGTCGGCGCCTACCCGCACCGCTGCCCCTCGGCGGTGCGCGCGCTCTTCGTGCGGGACCGCTACTGGGCGGTGCTCGCGGTGCAGTGCACCGCCGGACTCGCAGCCCCGGTCGTGGCCCCGCTGTCCGCACCCGGCTCGGCAGTACTGGCCTGCGTCCTGCTGACCACCCTGCTCCTCGGCCTGCACCGCAACGACTACGGCACCGACGGAGCGGACCAGATGGCGGCCCTAGCCCTGCTCACCGCCGCCGCCACCCTGACCGTCGGCGGCACGGTGGGCCGGCTCTTCCTGGCCTTCCTCACCGGCCAGCTGGTCCTGAGCTATCTCATCGCCGGGGTGGCCAAACTGGTCTCGCCGAGCTGGCGCGACGGCTCCTGCCTCGCCCAGATCCTCTCCACCGACTCCTACGGCTCGCCCACGATCGCCGCGTTCCTGCGGTCCCACCCCCTGGTGGGCGCCCTCATGGCATGGGGCGTGATGCTGCTGGAGGTCACCTTCTGGCTGGCACTCGTCCTGCCGGGTCCCCCGCGCTGGGGGCTCCTCGCCGCGGGCGCGGCCCTGCACCTCGGCATCGCGTTCACCATGGGGCTCACCACGTTCGTCTTCGCCTTCATCGGGGCCTACCCGGCGTTGGTGTTCACCGCCGCCTCCGTCACCGGCTGACCCCGCATGCGCCGACCACGCCACGACCGCACGGCCACCGCGCCCGACCGGGACGCGCAGCGACCTCGGAGTCCGAACAGCTCCTGTCCGGTGGCCCCTTGCGCTACGACACTGGCTGGTCCCAGCACGAGGAGGCCTATCTGGCCCTGAACCTGCGCACCGTACTGAGACAGCTGCCCCGGCTCCTCGCCTTCGGATTCCGGCCGACGTGGCGTGCCGATCCCCGCGCCGCGCGCGGCCTCGTCGCCGCCAACCTGGGCCGGGGCCTCGCCCGGGCCGCGAGTCTCCTGGCCGTCAACCGCGTGCTGGCCGGGCCCGCTCTTCCTCGGCGAGGCCGCCCCACACGCCGCTTGCCTGACCCGAGTTCAGGGCATACGACAGGCACTGGCGGCTGACCGGACAGCGCCCGCAGACACGCTTGGCGGCCGCCACCTAGGTCAGCATCGGGCCGGCCCGGCCGACCGGGAAGAACAGCTCGGGGTCCTCGCCGACGCAGGCAGCTCCGCGCAACCAGGCGTGATCAAGCGGGGGCCTCTCCATGGGTGGCCGGGTGCCCCGGGGCATGCGGCGAAAACATGAGTGTCGGGCCACGTGGTGGTCGAGTTCCTGTTCCGGAGGCGTGGCTGAACGTTTCGGTTCGCGGGATGGGTGGAGTGGGGTGAAGCCCGGCCACCGGCTGGGCATACTGCTGATGTGCCCTTGAAGTGGCGTCGTCTGTAGTCGAGTTGGCTGTATGGAGGCGGTCGCGATGACGCTTCAAACGTCCGTCAGGCGGGGGTGCCTGATAGTGGAGATGCCCGCAGAAGTGGACATCGGCAATGCTGAACCGCTGCGCCAGGAGTTGCGTGACATCTGCCGCACCCTGCTGAGCCTCGTTTCGCGGGACGGGCTGTCCGCGGTGGTGGTGGACTGGGCGGCTGCTCCGTTCCTGACCATGGCCGGGGTCGCGGTGCTGGATGACTTCCGGCAACAAGCCGCCGAGTGTGGGGTTGCGGTGCGGGTGGTGGCCTCCCGCAGGTGGCCTCGTGCGGTTTTGCGCATTGTGGGTCTGGACGGGGTGCTGTCGGTCCATGACGCGGTGGAACAGGCTCTGGCCGGCGACGACACCGCGGGTCGGGGACGGGACCGGCCCGAGACGGGGCGGACGACGTCCTGACCTCCGAGCCGGACGGGAGGGTGCCGACATGGTCAATGGCCGGCGGCGGGGCCGGGATACTCCGTCGAGTCATTTGGGCGACCATCTGGGCCTGGTGGCCCAGTTCACCGAGCAGGCCCGGGCCGGGTTGGAGAATGACTCCGACACCGCGCGTATCTTCATGGCGATCTATTCCGGCTTCCTGGTGGAGGCCGGGGCGGGGATCCGCTGGCTGCTGGAGCCCTCCTTGATCGAGCAGGCGACCGTCGCTGTCCGGCGCGAGGCTCCGTCAGTCACCGGTGTAGAGCGCGATCTGGCCACCCGCCTTTTGGCGACCCTGTGGGCAGCGGGGGTGGTGGCCGGTGTCGGCCCCGGGGACTGGGTGCGCAGTGCTCCCGAGCTTCCCGCGATCTGCCTGCGCATAGCCGCGCAGGTCGGAGGCGGTGTGGAGGAACAGCATCGAGCCGACTGAGGTCACGAGGAGCTCAGAGGAGCTCAGTGGGGCCGACTTCACCCCGAGCGTGGCGACTGCGCCTTGTTGGAGCGCCCCTCGCGGGTGCGGCTGAGGTACCCGCCGGGTTCGAGGTCGGAAATGATGTTCTGAACGGACCGTTCGGTGAGTCGGCAGCGGGGGCCGTGCCGGTCCGCGTGCGGCCGGTATGGAGCAGGCCGTCGAGATGGACGCTCTCGTGGTGGACCAGCCGTGCGACTCTCAGTTCGTAGACGGTCGTCACGGGATCGCCGTCGAGCGGAGAAGCTCAGGCATCCTCGACGTGCTCATCCGCGGTGGCCGAGCTGTGGGCGGCACGCGGGGAATACCTGGACCGTACTTTTCGCGTACCGGCGCGATGTGGTCGGTGCGCGAGCGCGCGTGTTGTTGCGCCGGTACATGGACGGTGTCCGTGGGGGCGGCGTCGTCTGGTCGGTGCCGGGAGAGACCGGAGGTCCGGTCACGTTGTGAAGCCTCTTGGACCTCGGTTGCTCCAGGGGGTGCGCTGGTGTTTCAGGAGGGTTTGGGTCGTTCACGCTTCGTGTGCAACCTGTCTGTACGTGTGGGGAGTTGGGGAGCATGCTGAGTGTGCGGGCCCGACCGCGCACGGCTCCCCCTTTCTGAGTGCAGCCGGGCCGTCTCGACCATGCGGTGCCGCCCGAGGCGGGAGTCCGGGCGGCACCGCGTGGGAGCCCCACGCCGGGACGGGTTCCCACGAGCTCTCGTCTGACACCTGCGCAGCGGGCAGATAACCCGCGGGGCAGGACGTGTCCGTCAGCATGCGGCGCATCGCCATCCTGGGGACCTGTTCGCCTGGCTAGGGCGTTCACTAGCGGCCCCACCGAGGCGACTTCAACTGGCCCCATTTGGTGTGGAATCGGCGATGATCTGGCGTCGCTAAGTGGTCGGCTCCGGAAGTCCTTCGGGGGTTGACCCCGGTCTTCAGGAGCTGCACCCGGGCAAAACAGATGCCGCGGGCTGCACGGCAACGTAATGTGTGATCCCGAGTGCTGTCTATTACTTGGCCGTTGGTGCGGCCGCAGCTTCGGGAGGGCTTGATGGTTGCGGACATAGTCAGGACTTGGGTGGCGGGCTGGGCCGTGTCCCGGCGGACGCCCCCGCCTGTCGCGAAGCCGTGGGGGTTCTATATCGAAGTGGCCGGCAACGCCGACGAAGTGGGACGCCATGTCCTGCCCGAGGCCGAGGAGTCGTTGGTCCGCAGCGCCGCGGCCTCGGTGTCCGTGCCGCGGACTTGGATGAAGATGCCCGCGGAGCCGGAGGAGATCGAGTCCTGGCTGTCCCCGGGGTGGGTGGTGGCCTGGGAGGAGACCGGCCATCTGATGGCCGTTGACCTGATGGCCACGGACCCGGTCGCGCCTGAGGGGTACACCGTGACCGTGGAGGCCATTGGGGCCGTCACCTACGCTCGGGTGCTGGACGCGGCGGGCGAGCAGGCGGCCCAGGGGCAGATGGCATCCCTCGGGGAAGCCGTGGTCGTGGACCGGGTGATGACCGAGAAGGCTCATCGGCGGCGCGGGCTGGGCAACTTCGTGATGCGTACGCTTGCCGACCACGCCCTGGAGGCAGGCGCGGTCCTCGGCGTTCTCGGCGCGACCGACGCCGGGCGCGCGCTGTACGAGACGCTGGGCTGGAAGAAGCACACGACGCTGGCGGAGTGCATCTACCGGCCCTGAAACAGGACAGGAGCATCGGCCGTCCCCGCGGCGGGCGGGGCAGGCTGTGGCTTGCCAGTGATCCACTTCAGCCGATCGGTTCGCCGCCATGCCCGTCCGCACTGCCTGCCCGATAGCCCTGAGCGCCGCCGACCGCATGCGGTTGAAGAAGATGGCCTACGGCCACAAGACCGAGCACCGGCTGCGGGTGCGTGCGCAGGTGGTGCTGCACGCCGCGCGCGGACGCTCCAACGCGCGCATCGCCCGGGAGACGGGGCTGCACCTGGACACCGTGCGCCGCTGGCGTGGCCGGTTTGCTCAGGCGGGCCTGCCCGGGCTCAAAAACCGTCAACGCTGCGGCCGTCCCGCCTCGTTCACACCGCTGCAGGCCACCGAGGTCAAGGCGCTGGCCTGCCGGCTGCCCGCCGAGACCGGAGTGCCGCTCTCACGCTGGTCGTGCCCGGAACTGGCCCGCGAGGCCATCACCCGCCAGATCGTCACCGCAGTGTCGCCCTCCACCGTGCGACGCTGGCTGGCCGAGGACGCGCTCAAGCCCTGGCAGCACCGCTCCTGGATCTTCATCACCGACTCCGGCTTCCGCACCAAGGCCACCCGGGTGCTGGACCTGTACGCCCGCACCTGGCAGGGCCAACCCCTCGGCGAGGACGAGTACGTCATCAGCGCCGACGAGAAGACCTCCATCCAGGCCCGCTGCCGCTGCCACCCCACCCTCGCTCCCGGCAAGGCCCGCGCCATGCGGGTCAACCACACCTACGGACGCGGCGGCGCCTTGGCCTACCTGGTCGCCTACGACGTCCACCAGGCCAAGGTATTCGGCCGCACCGAGGCTCGGACCGGTATCGACCCGTTCATGGCCCTGGCCGCCCAGGTCATGAGCCAGGAACCGTACGCCAGCGCCAAGCGCGTCTTCTGGATCGTCGACAACGGCTCCTCCCACCGCGGGAAGAAGGCCGCAGACCGGCTGACCGCCGGATTCCCGAACGTGGTCATGGTCCACACCCCAGTGCACTCCTCCTGGTTGAACCAGGTGGAGATCTTCTTCTCCGTCGTGCAGCGCAAGGTCGTCTCGCCCAACTACTTCCCCGACCTCACCGAGGTCGGGGACCGGCTCCGAACCTTCGAGGACCGCTACAACGCCACGGCACAGCCGTTCCCGTGGAAGGTCACCGCCTCCGACCTGGACGATCTGCTGGCCAGACTCGACCGGCACACCACCGGTCACCAGGAAGAATCCTCCGTCGCGCCGGGAGCGTGATCAACCCCCGAAGGATTTACGGAGCTGACCACTAAGCGGCCCCGGGGGGCGACCTGCAGTGGGACCGTTTCAGGGGCTAGTGATGATGCGTCCGAGGCCCTCGGGTTGGATAGGAACCACTGCGACTCAGGGGGCTGATCATGTTCGGTGCACTGGCGATAGCCATGCTGCTCACAATGCTGGTGCTGGCGGTTGCCTGGGCCAGCATCGGCGTGCATGGACTGCTTCTCGGCCGGATGCCAGGAAGATGGCTCCAACGAAGGGTCCGTCACCCTCGCCTGTGGGGTGCAGGCGCCCTCTTCATGGTGGCCAGCTGGAGTGCCGGCTCGCCGTCACTTCTCGTCATCGGTATCGGTCTCGTGGCCCTGGGCCACATTGCGAAGCTGACGCCGTGACCCCAAGGTGCGCGGGCCCGGCATCAGTTGTCGGGCTCAAGGCTGCATACCGGGTTTCTCCTGTCGGGCCTTGGTGCGGGCGAAGCGGTAGGACTGCGTGCCAGTCTCGATGAGGGTGGCGTTGAAGGTGAGCCGGTCCACGATCGCCGCGCAAAGACGGGGGTCGGTAAAGGTCTTGCTCCAGCCCGTGAACGCCTCGTTCGAGGCGATGGCAATACTGTTCTTTTCCTCCCTTTCCGTCAGAACCTGGAAGAGCATCTCGGCTCCCCGGCGGTCCAGTTCGAGGTAGCCGAGCTCGTCGATTTCGAGCAGGTCGACGCGTCCGTAGCGGGCGATGGTCTTGCCGAGCTGTTTGTCGTCGGCGGCCTCGACCAGCTCGTTCACCAAGGCCGCGGCGGTGGTGTAGCGGACGCGGTAGCCGGCCATCGCGGCCGCGGTGCCCAGTGCGATCAGCAAGTGCGACTTTCCGGTGCCGGAGTCCCCGATCAGACAGAGCGGGTAGCCCTTGGCGATCCACTCGCAGCCGGCGAGGCCGTGGATGACCGCCGAAGTGACATTCGGGTTGGCGGTGTAGTCGAACTCCCGCAGAGACTTATCGCGGGGGAAGGGTGCGGCGCGGATGCGGCGTTCGGCCCTGCGACGGTCTCGGTCCTCGCACTCGGCCATCAAAAGCTCGGCGAGGAACCCGGCGTAGGAGAGTCCCTCGCGTTCGGCGCGCGCGATGGCGTCGGCGGCCTGGGCCCGCATGGTGGGCAGCCGCAGCATCCGGCAGGCGGTGTCGATCGCCGCGTCGGAGGCCTGGGCGGTCAGCGTGTGGTGGGCGGTGGTCATGGCGAATCCTTCCGGCGCAGGTGCAGCAGCTCGTCCCACTGCTCCAGGCGGGGCGGGGGTCGGCCGTCAGTAGGCAGCGGCTGGGCCAGGCGGCGCGAGGTGAGGTGGCTGACCTGCGGCGGCTCCGGTCCGGGCGGCTCTGGTGGGGCCGGAGAGGCTGGTGTCGCGGTGACGGTGGGGCCCCGGCCGGCCGCCTGGGCGGCCTTGCGGGCCTCCAGCGCGACGACATCCTCGCTGCAGGTGCCCAGCTCGACGGCGGCGCGAAGTCCCGCCAACACGTCGGCATGCTGTTGATGGCGGTGCAGCAGCAGAACCCTGACCAGGGCCGTCGTGCCCTCGCTGTCACCCAGCTGATGCTTGGCCATGGCCCAGAACGCTTCGTGCTCCCTGGCAGGCCGGGCTGCGCACCCTGCCCCTGCCCGCAGGACTGGCCCTGGGGGCAGGCGCGGCGGTGCCGCTCATGACCCGAAGCGGCCCACGGCTGCCGGTCGTTGCGGGCCTGGCCATCGTCGCCGCAGGCTTCCTTCTCCTGGCCCGCACCACACCGGACTCCGGCTACCCGCACCTGGTCGGATTCCCAGCTGTGGCCGGCGTCGGGGGCGGCCTGACCGCGGCCGCCGCCACCGAATCCGTCATGGCCGCCCTCCCACCCGAACAGGCCGGCCTCGGCTCGTCCATCAACGACGCCACCCGCCAGGTCGGCGCCGCCCTCGGGGTAGCCGTCCAGGGCTCCGTCCTCACCCAGACCTACACCGACCGCCTCCACAACACCCTCAACACGGTGCACGCTCCCGCCGCCTTGACGGCCGTCACGCACGGCATGGCACCGCCAGCACAGGCGCTGTCCGGTCGGCAAGCGGACCTCCTCCACGCCGCCACCGACGCCTTCTGTACAGGTATGTCACGAGCAGCCCTCGTCGCCGCACTGGTCGCGATGATCGGCGCAGTACTCGGATGGCAGCGGCTGCCCGTCCACACCACCCCCACCCGCCGCCCCTGGTGGCGCCGTCTGCGTAAACGTCTGCTCTCGCTCGCCGTCCGCTCGTACATGGCCCTCCTGATGACCCGGCCGACCCGGCCCGACGCATGGCGGGTGCCCAACCCCAGCGGCCGCTACGGCCCCGACGACGGACCTGCCCTCAACCTGCTGCTCCTGGGCGACTCGCTCGCCGTCGGCGTCGGTGTGACCGGCCGCGAGCACACCGTCGGCGCCCTGATCGCCACCCAACTCGCCCAGGACTCGACCAACCGATCCAACTCCAGGTGGCAGCCCGCGCCGGCGCCACCACCTGGTCCCTTAAGGCCCAGCAACGCCGCCTTCCTCACCCGCCCGGCACAGCCCTCATCATGATCGGCGCCAACGACGTCGTCCTTCCCCTCTCCCTGCCCAGGTCCGCCCGCAGGCTCGGCCGACACGTCGCCGACCTGCACGCCGTGGCTGGTCGGTCCTGGTGGGCACCTGCCCCGACTACCGGGCCGCCACCGGCCTGCCCCCCTGGACCCACCCAACCGCCATCCGCCGCTCCCAACGCCTGGCCCGGCTCCAGAACACCGCCGTGCAAAAGGCAGGCGGTCAAACCGTCCAGCTGCCGCTCGACGACCTCCTCGCCCGGCCCGCCGAACTCCTCAGCGACGACGGCTGCCACCCCTCAGCACAGGGCTACGCCCTCCAGGTCTCCCAAGCCCTGCCCGCCATCATCTCGACGTCGGCACGCAACGCCTCGGCCTGCCGGTAAGCACGGCCCGTGTCTCGGGCCCAGCCGTGCTGAGTACGGCCTTGCCCCCCGGCGCCGGCCCGGCCAGGTCGGCCGGTGCAGCTGACTCCGGTGCAGCCCCACCCGCTGTTTGACATTGGTGGCCCCCTCTATCCATGCTTTCACTACTCGATTAGTGAAAGCATGGAAGGTGACGTGATTGAGTACCGGATAGACCGTGGCGGCGGGGTGGCGGCCTATGTGCAGATCGTGCAGCAGACCGAGCAGGCGCTGCGGATGGGCACGTTGCGGGTGGGGGACAAGCTGCCCACTGCCAAGGAAGTGGTGGAGACCACTGCCATCAACCCGAACACGGTGTTCAAGGCGTACCGCGAGCTGGAGCGTGCGGGTCTGGTCGAGGCGCGTCGTGGTCTCGGCACCTATGTGCGGCGGTCGCTTGAGCGGCCGGGGGTGCAAGAGGACTCCCCGCTGCGCAGGGAGCTCGCCGCTTGGACGGCACGGGCGCGGGCGGCGGGACTGGAGCGGGCCGACATCCTCGCCCTGGTCACCGCCGCCCTTGAGGAACATGAGCAGATCCCGGGCGACCGGGAGCACATTCAGGAGGACATATGACCGGCGCGACCGCGCAGTGCGCGCTGCGTGCCACGGGGCTGGGACACCGGTTCCGCGCGCGGGGCGACTGGGCCCTGCGGGACTGTGAGATCACCGTGCCCAGAGGCCGCATTACCGCGCTCGTCGGACACAACGGCGCTGGCAAGAGCACGCTGTTGCACCTGGCGGGCGGGCTGCTGCGCCCGACCGCGGGGGAGGTCCGGGTTCTCGGCGCGGTGCCGGGCACGGCCGAGGCACGCGGCAAGGTCGCACTCCTCACCCAGGACAAGCCCCTCTACCCGCGCTTCACCGTGGCGGACACCCTGCGCATGGGCAGCAAGCTCAATGCCGCATGGCACCAGGGCGCCGCCGAGCGCGTCGTGGCCGAGGGGAACATCCCCCTCACTGCCCGCGTGGGTGAGCTGTCGCCGGGCCGTCGCACCCGCGTGGCCCTCGCCCTGGCGCTGGGCAAGCGCCCCGAACTGCTGCTGCTCGACGAGCCGTTGGCCGAACTCGACCCGCTGGTGCGCCGGCAGATCATGGCCACTTTGATGGCGGAGGTCGCCGAGCGCGAGGTGAGCATCGTCGTGTCCTCGCACGTCCTGCCCGAGCTGGAGCAGACCTGCGACTGGGTGGTGATGCTCCGGGACGGCCGCGTCGAACTGAGCGAGGACGCCGAGGAGTTGTGCGCTGCCCACAGCGTGGTGACCGGACACCGCGACGGGGCCGCATCCCTCAACGACCACACCGTGGTGCACGCCCGCACCAGCGGCAGGCAGCTCAGCGCTCTGATCCGCCGCCACGGCCAGGTCGACGCCGCCTGGCGCGTGAGACAGCCCAGCTTCGAGGACATCCTGCTCGGATACCTCCAAGCCGGCGACGAGGCCCGTGGGACCGCTTCCGGGAATGCCGAGGTGGCGGCGTGAACGGCTCGTTGTGGCTGGCGTGGCGCCAGCAGCGCACGCTCCTGGTGTGCGCCGGCTTCGTCCTGGCCGCTGCCGCTGTGATAGCGGTGTTCTCCCGTTCCGGGATGGTGTCCAGCCTGGAGAGCGGCCTGTTCGACCACTGCGAAACGGGCCCGCTGTACTGCTCCGGAGCCGACGGCATGCCTCTGAAGCTGGACGTCGGACCCCTTCAGGCGCTCGGCGTGCTCAACATCGCCCTGCCCGTCCTGATCGGCGTGTTCTGGGGCGCACCCCTGCTGGGCCGCGACCGCGAACTGGGCACCTCCCGCATGGTCCTGGCCCAGGGCATCAGCCGCGCCCAGTGGTTCGCCGGACGGTTCGCTCTGGCCGCCGCGGGCACCGTCGTGATCTCGGGGCTCCTCGCCCTGCTGTTCTCCTGGTGGTGGCAGCCGGCCGCCGACCGGAGCTACGGCGTCTTCTGGTACGAGACCGTCGCGCTGAGCGGCTCCGGACCGCGCACCCTCGCCGCCGCACTCTTCGGCCTGTCCGCCGGCACCCTGGCCGGTCTACTCGTGCGCCGGGTGCTGTCCGGCATGGCCCTGACACTGCTGGCCACCACCCTGCTGACCGCCCTCGTCGAATGGCTGCACCGGACACGCCTGCTCGTGCCGCCCCACACCTACATCAGCACCGGCTCACAACCCAAGCCCGATATGGGAGCGAAATGGTCGACGGGCCACTACGGCCTGCTCACCGCCTCCGGCCGACGCGAGGACGTCCTCAATTGCGCCTATCCCTCCGGCCCTGAACTGCGGCAGTGCATGGCCCAGCACGGCTACGTCGCCCGCTTCTACGACGCCAGCCCGGTAAGCGACTACTGGGCGTTCCAGTGGATCGACACCGCCCTCTTCGGCGGCCTCGCCGTCCTGCTCATCGTCGCCACGCTCCTGCTGCTGCGCCGCAGAATCTGACCCTCCGCTTCCTTCCTTCTCTTTTCAGCCCCATTCAGCCCCTGCGCCAGGAGGCCATGTCGCCATGCCCAAAGACGCAGGAGCTGAAGCTGAGCAACTCGCCCCCGCGGACGAGGAACGGCCGACGATGCCGACCTTGGCATTCCCCAGTTCCCTCTACAAGGCGGCCTTCTTCGACCGGCCGCCTGGCCACAGGAGTCTCCCCGTGTCCGTACGCACCCCAGCCGCCCGCATCCTGCCCCGGCTGGTCCAAGCCGTCAGACAGCGAACTTCCCGTGTGCCGGCCGGGGGCGGGCGTCTGGCCGCGGTCGACGGGCTGCGGATGCTCGCGGCAGCCGCCGTAGCCGCCTACCACTACCTGGGCACCCCGACCCCCCGCTTCTGGGGCGAGGCATACGACCTGCCGCAGGCAGCACCGCTCATCCATGCGGTGAGCGGCTACGGCTGGCTCGGCGTCGAGGCGTTCTTCCTGATCAGCGGCTTCGTCATCTGCATGAGCTGCTGGGACCGCACCTCCGCGCAGTTCGCCGTCTCCCGCATCGCCCGGCTCTTCCCGCTGTACTGGGCCGTCGTCCTGATCATCGTCGTCATGGGGACAGTCACCGTGCTCGCCGGACAGCGCTCGGGAGCGCCCACCGACCTGCGCACCACCCTCGGCAACCTGACCATGATCCCCAGCCCGCTCGGCCTGGACTTCACCGCGGGCGTCGCCTGGACACTGTGGGTGGAAGCCCGCTTCTACCTGCTCATGGGCGTACTGCTGCTGATCGGCCTGACCTACCGGCGTGCCATAGCCTTCGGCTTCCTCTGGCTCGTCCTGGCCTGCATCGGCCGCGAACTGCACTCCACCGTCCTGGACGAGTTCCTGCTCAGCCAGTACGCCGGACTCTTCGTGACCGGTATCGCGCTCTACCTGATGCACCGCTTCGGACCCAACCTGCTCCTGTGGCTCCTGGCCGGCTTCGCCTGGTGCTACACCCTGACCGTCCTGGACGACCGCGTCGCCACACACACCAACTCCAGCTGGCCCATCAGCGCCACCGTCCTCACCGCCTTCCTCGTCCTGCTCGCCCTGGCTGGCCCGGGCCCGCTGCGCCACCTGAAGTGGCGAGCCCTCGTCTATGCGGGCGCGCTCACCTACCCCTTCTACCTAGTCCACCAGAGCCTGGGCATACCCCTCACTCGCGGCATCCTCAAAACCCTCCCCAGCCTCGGCCTGCTGCCCTCCATCGCTCTCGGACTCCTCCTCTCCCTACTGCTGGCCGCCGCCTTGAACCGCCTGGTCGACCAGAAATTCGGCCCCCTGCTCCGCCGCCACCTCACCACCGCCCTCAACCCCAGCCCCAACCCCACCGACCCAGACCGGCCCACACCACCCGCCGCCCGTCGCCCGCTGGACGGGACGCGTCCGGGAGATCGCGTACGTCCGTGATTCCTTCCGGCACCTGGTTGCTGGCCCGCGCCGGTGGCCGAGGGAGCGCCCTGGTCCGAGGTGGCTGTCTGCGCAATAGCCGGTGCATGACGTACGAGCTGCCTGCCCGTGAACGCGGTCTGGCTTTCGGCCGGGACGCGGGTGCGTATGCCGTGCACCGGCCGTCGTATCCCGCGGCTGTTTTCGAGACGGTGGAGGAGTTCAGCGGGCTGCGGCTTGCCGGGCCGCGGTGGCCGACGTGGGCACCGGACAGGCATCGCCGCCCGCAGTCTGCAGGAGCGCGGGGCCCTGGTGGTGGGCGTGGAGCCGGGCGCCGGCATGGCGGCGCAGTTCCGGCGCGAGCTGCCCGGCGTCCCGCTGGTGCGCGGCGACGGTATCCGGCTGCCGCTGGCCGACGGCTCGCTCGACCTCGTCACCTACGCCCAGTCCTGGCACTGGACCGACCCCGCACGCGCCGTCCGCTCCGCGCTGCGGACCCTGTGCCCCGGGGGTGCCTCGCGTTGTGGTGGAGTGACCCGGACGCGACGTCGACCCTCATCCGCAATTCATATAGCGCAGGGGTGGCCCACGCCGATGCGCTGCGCCGGCTGGTGCTGGCCGGTGAGGGCGACCCGCACAGTCCGTGGACCCTGATGCGCGGGGCCCTGGATGGCTCTGGCCGCGTACCGGTGATGGAGGCGCGGGTCCACTGACGTTTACCAGCACGACGCCCCGGCACGACACCAGGCAGGGTCACGCTGTCTACGCGGGCGCCGGGGAGGGGGGTCGGGGGATTGTGCCGTAGCGGCGGGTGCGGTGTGCGTACTGTTCGATTGCTCGCCAGAGGTCGCGGCGGTCTGTTTCGGGCCAGAAAGTGTCGAGGAAGAGGAGTTCGGCGTAGGTGGCCTGCCAGGGCAGGAAGTTGGACGTGCGCTGGTCTCCGCCGGTTCGCAGGAGCAGGTCGACGTCGGGCAGGTCGGGGACGTGCAGGTAGCGGGCGAAGGCGTACTCAGAGATTGAGGCCGGGTCGACGTGTCCGGCCACAGCCTCGCGCGCGAGTTGCGCCGCGGCAGCGGTGATCTCGGAGCGGCCGCCGTAGTTCACGCAGGCCGTCAGGGTCAGTCCGGTGCAGTCGCTGGTTGCCCGTTCGGCTTCGAGGAGCGTGTCGATGACGTCGGCCGGCAGCCGGGAGCTTTGTCCGGACCAGCGTACGCGCACGTCCAGGGGCTGACTGCCGTCGTGCAGGCGGTTGAGGACCTGCGGGATCTCGTACATCAGCGATTGCAGTTCGGCGGCGGGTCGTTTCCAGTTCTCGGTGGAGAACCCGTACACGGTCAGGTACTTGAGGCCGATTTCCAGGGCTCCGTGGACGATGTCGATCAGGGCATCGGCGCCGGCGCGGTGGCCCTCGGTCCGTGGCAGGCCGCGGGCGGTGGCCCAGCGGCCGTTGCCGTCCATCACGATCGCGACGTGGCGCGGCATGGCCGGGGCAGGCACCTTCGGTGGGCGGGCGCCGGATGGGTGGGGCGTGGGTGCGGTGACCGGAGGGCGCTGCGCGGCACGTGCTTTCACCTCTGCGGCCAGGCCGCGGACCGGGTCGGACGGCGACGGCAGGGAGGCGGCAGCCGGGCCGGCCGTCAGGGTGAACGGATACAGGCTGCAGGCCAGTGCGGCGCGGGCGCGGGCGGGGGCCAGCAGCCGCATGCGGGCCGGACGGGGCAGTGCCGGCCTGTGGTGCAGCAGCGCGGCGGGGTGACGCGCCAGGCTGGTCAGACGGAGCCGGTACAGGTTGGTGTAGGTGCCGAGGGCGATACCGACGGCCGGGTGCAGCACAGGCGGAAGGAGGGTGCGGTCGAACCAGGCCCGGGCCCGGTCCGCCATGTCACGCACCAGGCGTTCGAAGGCCGGGGTACTGCGCCGGTCCAACAGGTCCGCGGGCCGCACGCCGGCTTCGTCCAGGGCCTCCTGGGGCAGCGGAACATGGCCGCGGTCGAGGTCCTCGGCGAGGTCGACGAGGGCGTCGGTGAGGTAGACGGCGTCGACCGCGGTCTGCCATGCCGCGGCCGCATCGGGCAGGGCGGCGCCGAGTGCTTCGGGTTCGGTAGACAGGCCCGCTGCCCGCAGCAGCAGCGAGACAGTGCGCAGCACGAACGGGGTGTTGACCAGGCTGTTGTAGCGCCGCCATTCCTGCCAGGTGGCGAAGTGCCGACCGTGGACGTCCTGGCGTAGTTCCTCGAACAGCGTGTGGAGGAATTCCGGCGGCAGGTTCCACGTCAGCATGGTGTCGAGCAGCGCGAGCCGGACCGGGTCGCTGCTGGTGCCCTCGCGCAAATCCGCGTCGAACGCCGCGATCCAGCCTTCCAGCCGCTCGGCCCGCCCCGCGCCGACGGCCTCACCGGTCTGCGTATCGGCCGTGTCGACCAGGTCGTCGACAGCCCGCAGCGCCCCGTACAGTGCCCAGACGGCGAGCCGCAGCGGCGCAGGCAGCAGCAGCGAGACGGCGTACTCGATCTCCCCGGTGGAGCGGATGCCGCGTCGGCACGTCTCGTACCCGCGGCGCAGGGCGGGATCATGAATGCCGCAACCGCGGTAGAGGGATCCCCGGCGGGCGGGCAGCACAGCGAAAGGGCTCATGTCACGCGTCCTTCTCGTCGTCGGCAGGCTGCTGCTGGATCCAGGCCACGGCCAGCGCGCTGCCCACAGCGGTGAGCAGGAAGCCGAGCAGTAGGCCACCGAGGTTGGCGGCGACCAGGCTGACCAGGGACAGGACCCCGGCCAGGACACCGGCGAAGTAGCGCAGGGGCGGAGTCCGCCAGACCGTCACCCCCGCCACGATGAACAACGCCCCCAAAGCCCAGGAGGCGGCCCCCGCAGTCCCGGTGAAGCGCAAGAACCCCAGGCCGCTCCATGAGACACCGATCAGCTCCAGGCCGCCCAGACCCAGCAACAGCCCCGCGGCGAACGGGCGGCTGGAGCGCCATTCCCGCCAGCCCCGCCGCCCATCGGTAACGGCCGCAATACTCACCGGCGCCCCTCCCGCTCGCAGCCGCCCGTGCCGCGCTGGAGGTCGACGGAGACTCCGCTGGCTGTGATCGTCCCGGCGGTGAACGCCCGTGGCTCGGTACGGACTTCCTCGCCGGTGACCTTGTCCGCGCCGATGCTGAACAGGCCCGTGGGCCCGGTGGGGGAGAGCTGCGGAGTGGTCAGCCTTGCACCGGAGACCGAGACGGACCGCGCGGATGCTGTGCCTGCCTGCACCGTCAGCCCGGTCGCGGAGGCCTGCTTGACACGGACGACCGCGGTCAATGATCCGATGACGGGCAGTTGAGCGGTGGACGTGACGCAGACGTTCTCCACACTGGCGTGCTCCATCTGCGTCGCCAGAGCCGGCAGCAGCCCGCTACGCCCGGACGCCGCCGGGGAGGCCGTCAGGCCGGAGCCCGAGACCCGCTCGGCGTGCACCGTGACCGGCACCTGGCCGGCGAAGGCCACCGAGACCGCGCCTGCCGCGCTTCCGGCCAGCAGGGTGGTGGCGCCGATGGACAACGGAGCAAGGGCCAGGGCGAAGCGCAGTTTGCTCGTGCGCCCTGCCCTCCCAGTCAGACATTCGATGTTATTGGTCACATCTTGTACCAACGACCGTCACGCGCCCAGGTACCGCCGCAAACCGATCCGATCACGACGACAGTCGCTTTCGGCCGGGTGGACAGACCAACCCGCCGTGAAGCATCGCCCTATGCGGAGACAGAGCCAAGGGCGAGCGGCCTGCAGAGCCTCAGCAGCGAAGGGCGGAACCGCTGGAGCAGCAAAGGCCGGGGACCAGCCCACGGCACGGGCGACGGGGCGTGATCGCGTGACGTACGGCGCCGCGCGAGCCGGCTGCCCGAAAGCCGTGGCCTCAGGGCACTCGCCGACGTCGTCCTCCGTGAGGCGGAAGACTTGCTGTCCATGCGGCTGGAAGGCACGGTGAACTGCGTCCAGAACCGCGCCCGCCTCATCCGCGCCCTCTACGAACGCCTGGACCGCCTGGACCGCCTGGAGACGGTGCCTCACATCCGGACCACTTTTTGAACTGAACCCGGCAGCCAGCGCTCAGTTCTGATCAGCTCCGTCCGTACCCTCAGCATTGTCGATTTTGGCTCAGGTCTTCGGCATCGTGACCGCCGGCTGCCCGTGGAGGTGGGTCGGGTGAGTTCAGCCAGTTTTGGCGGAGTGGAGATGACGGGTGTCACCGAGGCTGACGACTTGGCGGTTGTGGAAGAAGTCATCTTCGCGGAGCGTGGTGATGCTCCCGGCGGGGGCCCGGAAACTGGCATAGCCGGCCGACTCGATCGGCATCTTGATCCAGGACGCCACGACGAATGTCAGGGAGCCGCCGTGCGTCACGATGATCTGATGTTCGCAAGGGCTCTGCAGGATCTCGTCCGTTGCTGCGTAGATGCGCTGCGCCCACGCAGCCTTGGTCTCGGAGCCCTCCACGCCTTCGTCGTGGTCCATTCGCTCTCCGGCAGCGGGCGGTGGGACGAAGCGCCGGTCCAGCCACTCCTGCGGCTTGCCCTCCGCCTCACCGTAGGACTTCTCCCGCAGCCTGCGGTCCATCATCGGCTTCACGCCGAACAGTTCGGCCACTTTCTCGGCCGTCCGTAGGGTGCGCCGCAGATCCGAGGAGAACAGCTCCACCTGGGCGCCGTTGGGGACCTGGGCCCGCAACGTCTGGGCGATGGAGAGGGCCGCGCGGACGCCGGCGGGTGTCAACTTCGAGTCATGCCATCCGCCGACGACTCCCTCGACGTGGTGCGTCGCCTCCGGATGGGTGACGACGTAGAGAGTGCGCATCAGTGCGTGCCTTCCTGTAGGTGGCGTCCTGCCTGATTGCGGTCCGCAACTATGGAAGAGACGGCTCAGAACCCTCAAGCGGGTTCTTCGGCTCGGGCTCGGGTGCTGGCGAGGCGGTAGACACCTCACGGTGCCAAGCGGTCAAGCCGGGTCCTGAGAGGCCGGTGTAGCCTTCTGGCCGTTCGAATTCAGGCAGGGGGTGGGGATGCGATGGACGTGGCGCGGGTCATGGAGTCGTTGGCGGAGCAGGGTGTGACGGTGTTGTTCAAGGTTGACGCCGAGCGCATACGCGATGCGACGAAGCCTTGGACCTTCGTCGCGAGCGGGGCTCCGCTTCGGGATGATCTCCTGGTTCGCACGGACTCCGTCTCTCTGGAGGCGTGCCTGGAGGTCTGCCTTCCGCGGCTGCGTGAGCTTGGGTTGGTGATTCCCGATTGACGGCGCGGTTCAGGGCGGGCAACGAGCCGTGATCGAGCTTCCCGAAGGGTCATGGTGGGACTGGGACATTGTCGCCTGGGACCCCGGACGGTTGCGTCTGGGCGCCGGGCACGACATCTCGTATGTCCACGGCTTGGAGCTGGTGTTCAGCGACCCTGTCTTTGTCACGTGCCCGGCCGCCTTCCAGGATCCTGTGTTCCGTGCGCCGACGCCTGACGAGGTCCAGCTCATTGCCCGGCAGGTCGGCGAGGCACCTCCCGTACTAGTTGCCTTCGAAGCCGATGCGGGCGGGCCGAGTCTCGCTTCCGGCCTGGTTGCGGCCGGGCAGCTCGACATCGTTCAGGGAACCGTCTTCCGGTACTGGCGCGAGAACCTCGCAGTCGGGGAACGTCTGGCTCCCTGGGTGAAACCTCCGGCTTGATCGCTCCTCGGCCTATGCGGCCGCCGCACCAAGGGCTTCGCCCGGAGGTGGGAAAGCGGCGAGTTCGTCAAACAGCCGGCGGTTCTTGAGGCAGTGGTAGAGCTGGCCGAGCGCGAACTCCTGTACTTTCCGGATGCCGGGGCGCTCCTTTTCGGCATGCTCTTCGGACGTAGAGTCGGCCCGTGGCGCCAGGGCCGTTGGCTCGGCAGCCCTCGGCGTCGGTCTTCGCTGCGGCCTGCGGCGAGCACCTGCGACAGCTTCTCGGCGGGCAGGCGGGACCACTTGGCCACCTCCTCAAGCGCCACCCCGGCCGCGACGGCCGCGGCGGCGGTATGCAGCACGGCTCGGTCGATCAGCTCGGCACTCTGACTGAGGTGCTCCAGCAGTTCCCGGGCCACCTCGGAGGTGGTGCCGCTCTGCGCGTCGCGCAGCTGCGCCAGCTCCTCGTGGGCCTGGTCGAGCAACCGCGTGATGTGGAAGCGGTGCTCGGCGGAAATGGTGGCACGCCACCGGGTACCCGGGCCGAGGCGGACGTTCTGGCCGGTGACCTGGAAGCCGCCGCGGTACGGATTCGTGCCTGGCGCGACCGGTTGCCCAGCTAGGGCCTGTCCGGCGGATCAGGGTTGGAGAGGCTCTAGGCGACCTTGGGGCCGCAGCGCATACCGATGTAGACGCAGGCCGTGCCGTCCTCCAGCGTGGAGAAGACCACGGGCATGTAGTCCTCGCTGAACGCCGCGCCCACCCCGGTACCCGCGAAGACCGTCCCCGTCACCGGAATCAGGTCTATGTCCAGGGGCTCGGAGAAGTCCTTCATGCCGTCGACGAACTCGTAGAGCGCGTGCCCCGCCCCGTCCCGCTCCGTCACCGTGATGACCACGCCCTCGCGCCGGTACGTGCCGACGAGCGGAGCCCAGTCGACCACGGGCGGCGTGGCCGGCGGGGCGAAGGGCGCCGGCATCGTCACACCGGCCAACTCGGCGAGGAGTTCCCGGTAGAGCGCCGCGTACAGCTCACGCGCACCGCCGCCGTTCGTGAGCAGCGCGATCGCAACACCCGCCGACGGCACCACGCGCAGATAGCCGTACTGCCCGATGGAGGCACCGTCGTGGCCGTAACCCTGGACGCCGTTCCAGTCGTACAGGGTCCAGCCCAGGCCCCAACCGTCCGAGCTGACCGTCCACTTGTCGGGGCAGTCGACCACACGGCGCTGCATCAGCGCGACGCTCTCCTCGGACAGCACGCGCGTGCCGTCCTCCGCCACCCCGCCCGCGAGGTGCATCCGCGCGAGGCGCGCGAGGTCCCCGGCGGTGGCGATGACCCTGCCGTAGGGACCGGCCGAGCGCGGCATCAGGTCCCAGGACGGTGCCGGTTCCGGCTCCTGGCCCGGCTCGCCGAGGTGCCCCATCGCCGCACGGAACCGCAGCGCCTCCTCGGGAAGCGTCATCGTGTGCGTGAGGCCGAGCGGGGTGAGGAGCAGGTCCTTCAGGGCCTCGTCCCAGACCTGGCCCGTCACCACCTCGATGATCCGGCCGAGCACGTTGTACCCGATGCCGCTGTACGAAATCGCGGTGCCGGGCGGGCAGTCGAGCGCCACGTCCTTCGCGGCCTCGACGTACTTGGCGAGGCAGTCGTCGCCGCGCCCGCTGTCGTAGGTGAAGTCGCAGGTGAGACCGCTTGTGTGGCTGAGCAGTTGACGCGTGGTGATCGTCCTGGTGGCCTCGGGGTCGGCGACCGAGAACTCCGGCAGCACGTCCACGACCGGCGCGTCCAGGTCCAGTCGCCCCGATTCGACGAGGCGCATGATCAGGGTGGCGGTGTAGATCTTGGCGATCGACCCCATCTGGTAGACCGAGTCGGTCGTTGCTGTGACGCCCGTGCCGCGGTGGAGGACGCCGCTGGCCAACTCGTGGACGGTTCCGTCCACGAGGACCGCGAGGGATGCGGCCGGGACGTGGTGCTTGGCGCGCAGTGCGTCGAGGCGGTTCTGCCAGTGGACGAGGTCCAGTTTCCTGCCCGTCGAGTCCCTCGTCCCCCAGTCACCCTGGGCTTCCCAAGTGCCCTGCGCGTCCCAGCTCACGTTCTTCGACATGTCAGCCCCCATCTGTTGCGTACGACCGTTGCGTACGACGTTCTCTCGATGCGAACACTGTACGCATGACGTAACGCCGTACGCAAGGTGCGTACAGCGTGCGCTAGCCTGGTGGGGACGATGGCCGTGGGACGAGCAGAGACGAGGGCCGCATGCCAGCCGATGAGAAGCCGACCACCTCGGTGTGGACCCGGCCGCGCCCCCGGCAGCGGGAACACCTGACCCGCGAGCAGATCGTCGCCGAAGCGATCCGCCTGTTGGACGCGGAGGGCGTCGGGGAGCTCAGCATGCGCAAGCTCGGCACCCGCCTGGGTGCGGCGGCCACCTCCCTGTACCGGCACGTGGCCAGCAAGGACGAGCTGATCGAGCTGGTCGTGGACGACGTCTACGGCGAACCGGACGTACCGACCGCCGCCGAGGGCGCCCGGTGGCGCGCGGCCGTCACGCACGCCGCCACCGAGCTGCGGGCGATGACCCTGCGCCACCCGTGGATCGCCCCCGAACTGGGCCAGGTCGGCCTCGTCCACATCGGCCCGAACGCCATGCGGATGTCGTCGGCGCTGCTCGCACAGTTCGAGGCGGCGGGCTTCCCCGCGGACGAGATGGACCAGGCCATGGGCACACTCATGGCGTACGTCATCGGGATCGCGACCGCCGAGGCCGCCTACCTCTCACTGATCGCCCGCAGCGGCAAGACCGAGCAGGAGTGGGTGGCGGGCCTGCGACCGGCCTTCGACGAGGCCACGCGGGAGCACCCGCGGCTCCGCGCCGGAAGCTCCGCCCAGCAGGACGTGCACCCGCAGCGGATCCGCGATGACAACTTCGCGTACGGCCTCGATCGGGTCCTCGACGGTCTGGCGGCCCGACTCACGCCCCAGGCGTATTGATCACAAGCGTTGTTGACACGCGGTAGGTCTTGAACACGGCGAAGACCTCCGGTGCGGTGGGAGCTGTCTAGGAACTCACCGCACGGAGGTCTTCGTGTCCCGCCGTAATGCCCGGTTGACCGTCTTCGGTAGGCGGCTGCTGGTCGAACGTGTCCTGGCGAGCCGCCCCGTCGCGCATGTCGCAGCCGAGATGGGCATATCGAGGCCCACGGCCTGCACATGGGTCCGCCGCTGGAAGAGCGAAGGCGATACGGGGCTGGCCGACCGGTCCAGCAGGCCGGGCAGGACCCCGCACCGGACACCGTCCGCGGTGGAAGACCGAGTCTGTGACCTGCGGTGCGAAAGCTGGGGCCCGCGCGGATCGGCCCGATCGTGCGACTGCCGCCCTCGACCGTGCACCGCATCCTCACCCGCCACCGGCTCAACCGGCTTGCCTGGCCCGACCGCCCGACCGCCCGACCGCCCGACCGCCCGACCGCCCGACCGCCCGACCGTTACCGTGATCCGCCGCTACGAACGCGAGCGGCCCGGCGAGTGGGTGTCTGTGTGTCGCTCGGTCGTCAAGGCCTCGCGCCAGTGCTCGGCGGAGCGGACCAGGTCCTGTCCGACCCGGTCGAGGAAGCGGCCCATGTTGGCCAGCCGTGTTGCCGCGGGCGTGTCGGCACCGAGCAAGTCGGCCCCCTCCTGGGCGGCTTCGGCCAGCACGGCGTTCATGCGGGCACTGGCCAGCATGGCGCGGAACCAGACGTCCTCGTCGATCGTGTACCGGTCCCGCCGCTGTTCCCGGGCGTCCCGCTCGCGCCGGATCAGCTCCTGGCCCTCCAGGTATCGGACCGCCTTGGAGATCGATGCCGGGCTGACGTGCAGTCGCTCGACCAGTTCGGCGGTGGTGAGGCTGCCGGCGTCGGAGGTGTACAGGCAGGCCAGCACGCTTGCCATCATGTTGGGGATGCCGGTGGCCACCAGCAGTTCGGTGAACCGCTGCGCGTACGCGTGCACCGTCGCCAGGTCGCGCCCGAAGGCGTCGGAGCCGACGGCCGCTGCCGTCGCGGGAGCCGTCGGCTTGTGGCGGCGGGCCCGGCGTTCGGTCGCCTGCTGTGCCCGGTCGGACCGGTAGGCGATGGGGCCGCCGTTGCGCATCACCTCACGGGTGATGGTGGACGTCGGCCGCTCCAGTCGTTTGGCGATCTCGGTGTAGGAGAGTCCCTCGGCCAGGCCGGTCGCGATCTGCCGGCGTTCCTGCTGGCTCAGTCTGCCTCCTGGCACGGGTGCCCTCCTCCTGCTGCGTCCACGTCCGCTTCATTGCAACACGTGCGGCGCGACTTTTGCATTCATTGGCAAGCTCATTGCAAGAATTCATGGCCTTCTAGCTGCACAGATAGAGATTCTTGCCAGATCTTCAATTGCCAGTTTAGTGAACGCAACATAGCCTTTCTCGTGTCGCGAAGAACGCGGCCACTACCGGAGGAGCCCGAGATGACCACCACTCAGATCACCGCCACCGCCCCCGTCATGCAGGTCCTGGACACCGCCGTCACCGGTCACGGCTTCCCGGGGATGGTCGCCGAAATCCGCCGCTCCGGCCAGCAGTGGTTCGGCTCCGCAGGCACTGCCGAGTACGGCACCGGCCGCGAGCGACTGGCCGAGGAGCAGATCCGGGTCGGCAGCATCACCAAGACCTTCACCGCCACCGTCATCCTCCAACTGGCCGCCGAATACGTGCTGAACCTCGACGACTCCGTGGAGAAGTGGCTGCCCGGCCTGATCCAAGGCAACGGCCACGACGGCACCCGGATCACGGTCCGGCACCTGCTCAGCCACCGCAGCGGCCTGTTCGCCTTCACCCTCGACGCCGACATGCTGCGCCGCTACGCCAGCCCCGAACTGCTGGCGCACCGCTTCGACCGGTGGACCCCGGAGCAACTGGTGAAGATCTCCCTCGCCCACCCGGCGGAGTTCGAGCCCGGCCAGGAATTCTCATACTCCAACACCAACTTCGTCCTCGCCGGGATGATCATCGAGAAAGCCACCGGCATGTCCTACACCGACGTGCTCGATCTGCGGATCCTGCGTCCGCTCAAGCTCGACTCGACGTATCTGGCGAACCAGGAGACCAGGTTCCGCGGCCCGCACACCCACAGCTACTCCCGCCTGACCCTGCAGGAACCCGACGCACCGGCCCACGACGTGACCGAGCTCGACGCCACCTACGGCTTTGCCACCGGCGAGCTGATTTCCACCACCGGCGACCTGATCACCTTCCTCGGCGCCCTGCTGGGCGGCCGCCTGCTGCCGCCGGCGCAACTGGACGAGATGCTCACCATGACGCCCGTCCCGGACGGCAAGTGGCTGGACGGCTACAGCTACGGTCTGGGCCTGTCCTCCGTCGAACTGCCCAATGGCACCCGGGTGTTCGGGCACGGCGGGATGATCACCGGCAACTGGTCCTACCTGTACGGCGCACAGGATGGCCGGCAAATCGCCGCGATGAACGTCAACGGCGACTGGGGATGCCCGCCGCTCGACCTGTTCGTCCAGGCCCTGGATAGCGCCATCACACCCACCGTGTGACGATTCCGCCAGGCACCCGGCGACCTGTCTGACGCCCGCTGGGAACCGCTCGGGGCAAGCCGTCGGCGTCCTGCCTCGGTGAACCTCTTTCATCCTGTCCCTGGGGAGTGAAATAGCCTGGCCAGAGGGGTGGGTGACATGGCAGAGCACCTCGTCGTGGGGGTGGTGACATCACTACCAGCCGTACAACCGTGACCACACCCGCCTGCGCGCACCTGGTGAGCGCGCCTTCGCCCGACTCAAGACATGGCGCCTCTTCCGCAAGGCACGTTGCTCAACCAACCGCATCGGCAGATGCGTCGCCGCCGTCCACACCCTCCTCACCTGCAGCTATTCAGGATGAAGGAGGTTCACTGAGCCGGACCCGCACAGACACCAGGCCGCTGCAGGCGCCACGTAGATCGATCACGCGCTCCCTCCACGGCCCCCCCCATGCTCCTGTTGAGCGGCACTCAACAGCATGGAGCGGCTGCGCGGTACGGGGGTGTGTCAGTCCGCTGGAGTAGCCTTCCCGCCACCACGCACCACCTGGAAGGACCTGGAGAGTTGACTGACCTGGCCGCGTTCCCGTTGCCCTTCGCCACTTCCCATTCGATGTCGATGTCGCCGCCCAGAACCCGGCGGGAACTGGAGATGATCGAGTGCAGCGCCCACATACGGTCGAAGCCGGACTGGTTCGCCAAGATGAATGACTCGGAAATTGTTGCCAGGTGGACGCAGGAAGCGGTCGACCAGGGCATGACGGAGGCGCAGATTCGTTATGTGCTCGCCGAACTCGCTTACTACGCCGAGCTGCGGGACGGGCGTACGGGCATCGAGGTGTCCGCCGTCGACGGCGTGTGGCAATCGGACTCGCTGATCGACGACGAGCTCAGGTCCCGGTTGCGGGAGGCCGTCCGGGTTCTGGAAGAGGTCCCTGAAGCGGAGCAGGACTGGCATCCGGGATCCGACGGCCAGGTACTGGATCTGGTTCACCCCTCGCTGTTCTGCAACGTGCGTGAGGTGAGCGGCGGGCCCGAGCGGGCATGGGAGAGCCCAGCGAAGAACCACTGGACGAAGTACCAATTCTCGGAGAAGTTCCAGTGGCTGCCCACGGACATCGAGGTCGGTGACGACGGCGACGTTTCCTTCCTCTCGTACGTCAACAACGTCCACCCCGTGGAGCACCGCGAACTTGCCTCCGTACTACCGGACTTGTTCGGCCGCATGCTCCCGCTCCTTGAGAACGTGCTCACCGATCTGCGCCATCCGCGGCCCCCGCGGATCAAGGCGGATCCGTACTCCTGGTACGACGAGGGCGAGCCGGTCGCCCCCGAGAGCGACGACGCAGACGCGTACGCCGCATATGAGGAAGCCATGGACGACTGGTGGGCCAACCGCCGCCCGGTCGTTCCGGACGCCCCGGAGTTCAGGGCTCCCACGGCACCCGACGACACCGCTCGGGTGGACCTGCGCGGTCGGCGTCTCCAGGTCATAGCCAAGCTCGCCACCATTCAACTCACCCCGGACAAGCCGGAGTACGCAGGTGGCTCCTGGCATGTCGAGGGGATGATGAACGAGCGGATCGTCTCGACCGCCATTTACTACTGGGACAGTGAGAACATCACCCAAAGCCGACTGAGCTTCCGGGCCGCGGTCGACGACCCGGACTACGAGCAGAACGACGACACCGGCGTGAGTGACGTCTATGGCCTGGACAACGAGGACCCACTGAACCAGGTCCTTGGTTCGGCATCGACACCGGCGGGCCGCTGCCTGGCGTTCCCGAACATCCTGCAGCACCGCGTCGGCTCGTTCCGCCTCGCTGACCCCACCCGGCCGGGACACCGCAAAATCCTTGCGTTCTTCCTGGTCGACCCGTCGAAGCGCATCGTCTCGACCTCCGACATACCGCAGCAGCAGCCATGGTCCGACACCTCGACCATGACGCTGGAGCAGGCCAAGGGCTACCGCGAACAGCTCATGCATGAACGGAAGTTCTTCGTCGACGAACACAACGAGCAGCTCTACGAGCGAGAGTTCTCCCTCTGTGAGCACTGAGCCGGCCAACGCCACACCGCTCACACCGCACGCCTCACCCGGCCTGGAACGCGCTCCCTGACGGCCTGGGCCGACTGCGACAGGTAGATGGCGACGCTCTGTCCTGTAGTAGGGCGAAGTGGATCGGCGCGCTGTTGTTCGTGGTGGACCCGCTGCCCAACAGCGGCGGGCCGCCGTCAGCGTCGCTCGCCGGCTGGGGAGCGTGGACGCAGCTGGGCTGCCCCGGGGCGGGCGTTGGAAATCTCCTGACCGGCACGGCTCACGCCTGCTCGCTGGACGACGGTCTGTCTTCTGTGGGAGGCCGGGGGGTTGAGGGGCGTGGGGTACTCCGGAGGAAGTCGACGGTGGTGCTTTCATGGGTGTTCACGCTGTTCTTCGGGCTCTTCGGTCTCGTCTGTTTCCTCGATGCGAAAGTCCACTCGTGGTCGGCGTCGGGCCCGCTGAGCGGGGCGTCTGCCTGTTTCTTCACGGTGGCGCTCGCCCGCCGTATCTTGGGTGCCAGAATCGTGCTGGGGGAGCAGATCGCGGTCATCAACCCGTTGTTCACCTACCGGATCCCGTGCAGGGCTGTCGTGGAGGCGGCGGCTGACGCGAGGGGGTCGCTCGTCATCCGGTGCGGGGACGGGCGGCGGTGTATCCGGCCGTGTTCGGCGGAGCATTGATGGATCGCTGGGTGGGGAGTACGACGAGGGCGGCCAGGACAGTCAATGATTACCGGCGAGCCGTAGGGAAGCGGTCCGATCCGGTTCTCGCGGTGCGGAGCGTGACGCGAGCGTGGATAGCGGACACGTGCCTCATGACGGCCGCAGCCTCGGCTGTTCTCGCCGCGTATCTCGGTAGCTGAAGCTGCGATCACAACGGCGCGTCGGCGAAGCCTGCCTCCGGTCGCCCGGCCCGTCCTGGCCTATGGCGCCGGGCAGACGAACGGGCCCGGCAGGCGCCGGTGCCCCAAGCCTTTCCGGCCGTTGCGAGGTGAGTACGGGTACTCATGTGCGTCCGGGGCCTGTCAGGCAGGATCGGCGGATGAGCGCGATGCGATCCCGCCGTCAGGCGGACATGCCGTGTGCCGTGGCGACCGGTGTTTTCGGGCTGCTGGCCATGGCCGGGCTCGTCTATTGCATGATGATGAGCAGCCTGTCCTTCGGTGCGCCCAGCCGGGAGGACCTGGTGCAGCAGGCCGGGTATGGGGTGGAGTTCGCTTGGACGGCGACGTGGATCCTGATCGTCGGGGGTGTGCTGGCTGCGCTGCTGCGGCTGTGGCGCACCCTGTCCGTGCATCTGGTGGTGTTCGGCGCCGGGACGGTCTTGCTGTGGGCTGAGGCAGCCTCGCGGGCTTCACGATGACCCAGTACGCCGGACGCGTGGCTGCTGTTGGAAGAGATGGATGGGCCAGGCACCGGGTGGAGTTGGCTCTGTTATGGACACCGGGCGCGAGACCCGAGAGCGCCACGACCGGTTCCGTCTTCGTACGGCCGCGGCTTGCGGCGCGGATCGCGAACCGCAGGGCGGCGAACTGGACGCTGGAGAACGCTCCTTGGTCACCAGTCAAGGCAGGCCGGCACGTCGTCACGAAGCTGACGGAGTGGGGCTACCGGCTGGACCATGAACGGGAAGCGGACATCACGGCGCTGACCGTGCTCCTGGCCCGAGCAGCGCTGACCGATGGGGGTCGGCGCATCAGCCTGCACCTGGCCGACCAGAACCACCAAGCCCTCATCCTCATCCTGTCCCACCAGAGCGGTCCCGCGCCCGAAGGCCCCGAGGGCGAGGACCTGCTGCGCGAGGTGACCGCGCTCGGTGTCGTCTCCTGTGGCACGGACACCGACCGGGAAGACGGTGGCCGCCGCCGCTGGGCTCTGACCGACCTGGACGAGTGAGCCGATGTAGCCCCGGTTCGAAGGGGAGCGCGTCGGGTGAGGCTCCACGTGGTCGTGGTGGCGGTCAGTGGGCGTCGCCATGACCATCCCAGTGCTCCGCACAGCGGTCGGCATCGCTGCTTTCGGCCCCAAGCGGCCCTCGCGGGGCGGCGGTTGGAGCCATGCGGGCCAGAACGGCAAACTCCCGGTCATCCTTTTCTCCGGCCCCTATCCGGGATGTCGCGCACACGCCAAGATCTCCTCCGCGTCGGGCCGTATCCGGTGCCCGGCGCAGGGAGGAGAGCGCATGATGCCCCAACGGCACCGGCGACGGTTCATCACCTGCACCGTCGTGGCCGCCGCGTTCGGACTACTGGGCACCCAGTCGTTCGCGGCATCCGGTGACACCAGACCCCGGCCCTGGAACGCGCGCCACCAGGCCGACATCGGCAAGCAGCACACCAAAGCCGTGCACGCGGGCAAGGGGATGTCCGCGTTCGCCGCGTCCGAGAGAGGTGATGACGGCTCGGACGAGGCGGAGAACTCCGCCGAGGGCACCGCCCAGTACACCGAGGCTCGCACCGCTCCCGGCGTGGTGGCCCCAGGCGCGTACGGGGCGGCCTGGGCGCAGCTCCAGTCGATGCGGCACACCGCGGGCGACTGGGACCACGTCACGAGGAAGGCGTACGACTCCGACGACCCGCGCTACCGCGACATCAACTCCAATTCCAGTGGCGGATCGGGGAAGGTGACGGGCCGGATCACCGGGATCGCCGCCGACGACCAGGGCTACGTGTACGCGGGCGGCGCCAACGGGGGCGTCTTCCGGTCGAAGACCGGCGGCGGGCGCTGGGAGCCGATCGCCGACAAGCTGCCCTCGCTGTCGACCGGCACCCTCGCGCTCGACGGCTCCAAGAGGCTCTGGTATGCGACCGGCGAGTCCAATACCGGCGCAACCTCCTTCGTGGGCACGGGAGTTTACGTTCTGGCCGATCCGCAGCACGGGCAGTTCCAGCCGGGCAGCCGGGTGGGCGGGGCCGAGCTGGAGTCCACGGTCATCCACGCCCTGCGGTTCGCCGGCACCAAGGCGTGGGCGGCCACCAGCCGGGGCGTGTGGTCGCACTCCACCACCACGCTGTCGGGCCCGTGGAAGCTGGAATTCGCCCCCAACCCGGACTATCTGCCGGGTGGTTCGAAGGCCGGCGACGAGTCGGCTCCGTACAAGAACATCGCCAACGACATCGCGGTCGATCCCAAGGACCCGAGCAAGGTGTTGCTCGCCGTCGGCTGGCGCGGTGGCGACACCTACAACGGCCTGTACTCCCAGCAGGGCGACGGGAGTTGGAAGCGCACCAGCGGTCTCGGTGACCTGCCGACCAGCAGCGACGACGTCGGCAACGTGACGTTCGGGGCGGCGGCCGACGGCTCGCGCCTGTACGCGATCGACCAGTCACCGGCGCAGACCAACAGCAACCCGGACAGCGGGCTCAAGGGCGTGTACGTGTCCAAGTCGGGTTCGCCGTTCGGACCCTGGACGCAGATCGCCGACTACACCAAGCTGCGGAATTCGGGCTCGGCGCTGCAGGGCGCGGGCTACATGCCAGGCATCCAGTCCTGGTACAACCAGTTCCTCCAGGTCGACCCGAACAACGCCGACCACGTCTACCTGGGCCTGGAAGAGGTCTTCGAGACCAAGAACGGCGGCACGAACTGGATCACTCCCGGCCCGTACTGGAATTTCCCGTTCCCCTGCTGGAGCATCGATCCGGCCAAGCAGACCGGCGACTGCTCGCCGACCACCCACTCCGACCAGCACGCCGTCGCGGTCGGCTCGTACAAGGGCAAGACGTACGCCTACGTCGGCAACGACGGCGGCATCTACCGGCGGCCGCTGAACGGCGCGGTCGACTCCGGCGGCCACGCCAAGGACTGGCAGTCGCTGAACGACGGCACCCTCGACACCCTGCAGTACTACTCGGTCGGTGTTGGCAAGGACCTCGACCACGGCGGCGTCTCGGTCACCGGCGGCCTCCAGGACAACGGGCAGTCGATCCTGCGCGGCCACGACAAGGTCATGGGCTCCAACTTCGGCGGCGACGGCGGCGACACCATCACCGACCCGGCCAACGGCTGCAACATCGCGAACGAGTACGTCTACCTCGACATGTGGGTCACGCAGAACTGCGGTGTGAACAACGGAAGTTGGGTCACCGACCCGACGAAGGCCACCGAATACGAGGTCGCCCCGCCCGACAAGGACCTCGGCGGCAGCGGTGCCCGCTTCATCGCCCCCATCACCTCCGACGCCAAGGACACCAACACCTGGGTGGCCGGCGGCCGTCACGTGTGGGTGCAGACCAAGGGCTTCGCGATCCGCTCGGGCACCGAGTGGAAGAACGCCTACGACCTGGGTGACGGCCACGTGGCCACCGCCGTGGCATCCTCGGGTGGCACGGTGTACGTCGGCTGGTGCGGGCCCTGCAACAACCAGGGCTTCAGCCGCGGCATCGCGGTCGGCAACGCCGACGGCACCGGCTGGCACCAGCTCAACCTGCCCGTCGACGGAACGATCCCGAACCGCTACATCTCCGGCTTCGAGGTCGACCCGGCCAATGCCCAGCATGTGTACGTCGCGGTCAACGGCTTCTCCCGGAAGTGGACCGAAGGCCCCGGTGCGGGCGTCGGCCACATCTTCGAATCCCGTGACGGCGGCGGCAGTTGGACGGACATCTCCGCCAACCTGCCCGACGTCCCGGCTGACTCGGTCAAACTCCTGCCGAACGGCGGCCTCACCCTCGCCACCGACCTCGCCGTCTTCTACCGGCCGGCCGGTGCGAGCCAGTGGCAGGTCCTCGGCAAGAACCTGCCCACCACCGCCGTGCTGCAACTGCGCCTCGGCCCCGACGGCAACCTGTACGCCGCCACCCACGGGCGCGGCATCTGGTCCTTCGACCCGCGACATCTGAAGGGGCGTACGGACTGATCTCTCCGCACCCGCCGACTTCTCGGTGCGGGCGGCCGGTGCGGCCCCCTTTCGCGGGGTCCGTACCGGCCGTTGGGCGTCCACAACGTTTGGGCATGTCACGGGACTTGGTGCGCCGCCACGTCCAGGTGCAGCGTGAAGAACTCCGCTCCTTCCGTGCCCCAGGTGACCGTCGCGGCGCCCGTCCGGGCCGCGCGGGCCGTGACCCGTACACTGCCATCCGGGTCGACGGCTGTCCCGGTGACCGTGGCCAGCATCGGGCTGCTGCTGTGCGGCGGTGGCCACCCGCCGGGGCGGGACGGCAGGATCACCGTCACTGTCGCACCGGGCCGCACGCACAGCCGTTGGACGGACGCATCCTCCATGCGGTGGTGGATGGTGATGGCGCCGGCCATGCAGCCTGGAGCAGTGGGCGAAGGCACGGCTCTCGTCGGCGTCTGCGCGGGCGTCGTTCTCGGTGCGGGTGCCGCGGGCTCTGGAGGGGTGGAGGCAGGTTTCCGGTCGCCGGGCCTGGTCGTCGTGGCGGCCGGGGACACGTCGGTGGAAGGGGGCGGAGGAGCGTCGTGCGGCGGTGAGCCCGTGGCTCCGGTGCCGCAGGCGGCCAGGGCGCAGGACACGGCGACCAGGGCCAGCCCGAACCACGGCCAAGGCGGCCGAGGCTTCCGTCCTCTCCCGTCGAGCAGATCCACCATGGCGTCCTCGCTCTCGGCCTCATGCACGGCAGCGTGCCGCTGTGACGTGCCGGCCTTCCGCCCGGTTCCGCATTCCTCCGACCGGTGCGGTCTCACACCTTGCCAGGCCACGCTCCCGCGGACGGCGAGGTGGGCGCACCCGGGCATTCTCGGGTGCGCCCACGCGAAGACGCCGAGGAGACACCTATGCGGCTGGACTCAGCGTGCGGTGCTCAGCAGGGTCCGGCCCGGGTGCGCATTGTTCTGCATGGCCGTGGCCTGCTGGGACTTGACCGTGCCGCCGCGCAGGGGCAGTCCGCCGGCGGTGTAGAGGGCTTCGTCGAACGCCTGGCCGTTGGTCGGTGTCTTGCCGACGGCGAAGACGGCGACCGCCTTGCCGCCCACCACCGAGGTGGAGATGTAGTCGCCGACCATGCTGCCCTGGGTGGTGGAGGCGATCTGCGACAGGGACATCGGCCCGGCCACCGTGGTCGCGGTGGACCAGGTGCTGCCACCGTTGACTGAGGAGAGGAAGCCGACCTCCAACTGGCAGGTGGAGGCGGTGCAGTTGGCCTGTGGGTAGAAGTAGTAGTGAAGGCCGAGCTTCGCGGTGCTGCCGGAGGTGGCGTGGTCGATGCCGATGCCCGGGATGAAGTGGTCCACGCCGCTGTTCGTCGCGTCGATGGGGACGCGGGTCACCGCCGACCAGGACGTGCCGTTGGTCGAGGTGGAGTAGACGATGTCGTTGGCCGGGCAGCCGGAACGGAAGCGGCAGTCCTGCCAGGCGACGTAGATCTTCCCGGCAGCGTCGATCTCGGCGGAGGGCAGACCCTCACCGTCCCTCAGCCCGCCCGCCACACCGTGACTGGAGACGTTCGCGACGAGCGACGTTGAGCTCCAACTGGCGCCGCCGTTGGTGGAGTTGAAGGCCCGTATGGAAGATCCGTTGGTGGAGTACGGGACGACGACGGTGCCGCTGGGCTGGACCAGGGGCTGGCCGCCGAGGCCGCTGGGGTTGCCGGAGGGGGAGACCGGGACGGACCAGGTGGCGCCGCCGTCGGTGGAACGGCTCATGATGACGCGGTTGCCGGAGGAGGTGAGGTCCACCTCGATGTAGCAGTTGCCGTAGTACGGGCTGGTGGAGGTGTTGTCGCAGACGATCCACTCCTTGTCGTAGCCCTGCCCGTCATTGCCGACCGCCAGGACCGGGTTGTTCCAGCTGGTGCCGTTCGCCGAGCGGCTGACGGTGACGCCCGCGCCGTTGGCGTTGGCGTCGATGACCAGACCCGACACCATCCACGTGCCGTGCTTGGCGTCGTAGGCGACCGCCGGGTCGGAGACCCGGGCCCAGCTGCCGCCGCCCTGGTACACGGTGATGCCGGGCAGCATGCCGTGCTGCCACGTCGCACCGCCGTCGGTGGAGGTGTTCCAGCCGATGTCGGAGGAACCGCCGTCGGTGAACCGGCCGACCTGGGAGGAGGCGACGATCGTGCTGCCGTAGGCGAAGGTGTCCGGCTCCAGCTCGGTGGCGTGCTGGCTGGAGGTGTTGGTGAACGGGTCGGTGCTCACCTGGGTCAGTCCGGGCGGCGGCGTGGTGGCGGTCAGGGCCGCGTCGTCGTAGAGCGTGTAGGTAGCATCCCCCGCGTAATTGTCGTCATGGCTGACGAGCGTGAGGGTGTAGGAGTGGCCGGGCGTCACCGCCGATGCCGCCTGCTTCCAGCCCTGCCCGTTGGTACAGGTCTTGGCCAGTACGGTGCTGGTGGTGCCTGCGGTGTTGTCCTTGAGAGTGGCTGTCGCCCAGTCGTAGGTGAGGGTGTCCGGGCAGGTCACGTCGTACCAGAAGGACAGCTGCGTCTCGTCGGCGGCCGGGGTGAAGGTCTGGGTGATCGAGGAGTCCCCGTTGGTGGGCGACGTACCGCCGACGCGGGCGGCATAAGTTCCGCTGTGTGCGCCGGAGTTGACGACCGACGTGGTCCCGGTGGACGTCCAGCCGGAGAGGGTGCCCGCCTCGAAGCCGCCGTTGGCGGTATCGGCGTGGGCGAGGGGTGCGGCGAGCCAGAAGGCGGGGAGCGCGGCGGCCAGCGCGGCGATCGCAGCGGTGCGACGGAGCTTGAAGGGCCGGGAGGTTCTGATGGGTCCGGAGGGTCTGACGGGTAAGCGTGGCACTGAACATCCTTTCTGTAGCCGGGGGGTTGCCCGGAACACGGAAGTGAAGGACGTTCGCGCAAGGTGCACGCGGGTTCGCAACCCGGGATGCTTGCACCGGACATGCCAAGCGGCAAGGCGGGGAACCCTCCCGGGCCTCATCGCAACCAAGAATTTACGCGGCGTCCTGGACGCCGGATTGGCCGGTGCAGGTGGGGTTCAGGGCGGGGTAGCGGAAGGATCCGTCCGCGTCGAAGGCCCGGTCGCACAGCATCAGCGGGATGTCGCGGTCGCCGCCGGGCAGCGGGAGCCGGTCCTCCTCGTCGTCGTGCACGAGGAAGATGCCGGCCAGGCCGCGCCAGACCTGCGGGGCGCTGAAGTCCATGCGGTGGTCGTGGTACCAGAGGGTCGCCGCCCGCTGGGTCAGCGGGTACTCGTAGGTGCGGTACGCGTGGGTGGTGTGCCCGTCGGCATGGTCCATGCCCATCCGGTGGGCCGACGCGGCCCCGCTGCCCGCCTGTGGGGGTGCGCAACGGACTGGCAGCACGAGGTCGGTGGGGTAGCCGTCGGACTCCGGCGGGGTGACGCCGCCGTGGAGGTGCATCGCGGTGGGCACGGTGAGGTTGTTGCTGACCCGCACAACGGTGCGCCGTCCGGAACGGGCGGTGAACGTCGGGCCGGGGAAGATCCCGTCGTAGCCCCACACAGTGGTCTTCCGGCCGGGCAGGATCTCGACCTGCCCTTCACGCTGGTCGAGTTCGTAGGTGTCGACGCCGTCTGTGGTGCTGACCGGCCGGGCCGTACGTGGGATCGGTAGTGGGACGCTGAACGGTTCGGGCTGCGGACCCGCACTGGTCAGCAGGCGCCCGGTGGAGGTCCCGGCCAGCTGGGAGTAGCCGGCCGCGCCCAGGGTGATGGCTGCCCCCGCTCCGGCCGTCAGGCCGAGAAAACCGCGTCGGCTCAAGGGGGTTGTGGGCAGCTGCTTCACGAGACCGCTCCGGTGGCGGCGGGGCGGTGGGTGAATGCCCAGCAGGTCAGGGCGGTCGCGCAGCCGAAGATCGCCATACCCAGCGGCAGGTGCCCAGCAAGGGCGCGGGCCTCGCCGAGTCCTTGCTGGCCGCTGACCAGGGCGATCAGCAGGGTACTCGCGGCAGTCGGCCAGGCCGGGCCGCGCAGCAGGCGCCACACCAGCAGCGCCGCCAGGGTCTGGAGCACCGTCAGCGCGCTCAGCAGGCCGGCGTTCGCCGCATGCCCGGCCAGCAGGTCCACATTGCCCGTGACGAACAGCCCGGCCAGAGCCGCCTGTAGGAGCGTGTCCAGCAGGACCAGCACGGCGGCGGCCCGCATCAGACGCATCGGCCACCGCCGGGGCAGGGGCGCCGGATCCGCCCGCGCCGCCTCGGCGAGCGGGGAGTGCATCACCGAGACCCGGCCTGGGTGCTGCGCATGCGCTCGTACTCCTGGAAGCCGCCCTCGACGCCCAGGAAGACTTCGCCGAAGGTCAGGTAGCCCTGACTGATGAGCGGGGAGTCGCGCAGTTCCTCGATCAAGAAGTAGTAGGCCGCCAGGTCCTCGGTCTCCAGAACCGCGAAGTCCGACAGACGGGCGTGGAACGCCTCGGCGTCGAAGAAGCGCGCCGTGACACGGTCCGCGTAGGCGGCGAAGACCGGCTCGATGTGCGCTGTGCGCAGTGCGTTGCGCTCCTCACGGGGCAGCGCCAGCCAGCGCGGCGTGACGGTGTAGGTCAAGACGATGCCGTACTTCATGGGATCCCCCCAGATCTAGGTGATGCACAGTCAGCTCTGCGGTAGGGCAGCCTTTTTCGGGCCTACCAGTGGCAGCCGGAGCCTTGGGCAGCAATTGCTAACACCGTTAACTTTCGAGGCAAGCTAAAGTGATACGTGTTTACTTTGTCAAGCGGTCCTGCCCGGAGCTCTGGGCGCCGCGCCCGCCCCGTACGTCGCGAAAGGCCGCCCATGAGCCCTGCCGCCCCCGTCCCGAGCCGCCGTCACCGGGTCCGCGAGGACGCGTTCGACGAGATCCTGCGCACCGGGCGGCAACTCCTGGTAGAGCAGGGCCCGGCCGCCGTCACGCTGCGGGCCATTGCCCGCGAGATGGGCATGACGGCACCCGGCCTGTACCGCTACTACGCCAGCCATCACGACCTGATCCAGGCGCTGGCCTCCCACCTCTACGACGAGCTGGCCGCCACCCTGGCTGCCGCACGCGACCAACACCCCGCCGCGGATCCGGGACAGCGGCTGCGGGCGGTCTGCCGGGAACTGCGCCGCTGGGCGCTGGCCCACCCCCGCGAGTTCGGCCTGCTGTTCGCCAAGCCGCTCACGGACGCCGACACCTCGCCCGGCACCGCCGCCCACGACCCCGGCTGGCGCTTCGGCGGCATCCTCCTGGAGCTGATGGTGCAGCTGTGGCACCGCGGCGGCATGCAGCCGCCCGAGGACCTCGACGCCACGTGGGCGACCCAACTGGAAGAAGTGCGCGAGCACTTGGCCGACGAGGCCGTCGTCCCGCTGAACGTCATCTACGTCTTCGTGTCCTGCTGGGCCCGGCTCTACGGAGCGGTCGCCGTGGAGGTCTTCGGCCACCTCGACTTCGCCCTCACCGACCCCGAACCGCTCTTCGAGCACACCCTCCGCGACATCCTCACTGCCCTCGGTGTACCAGCGACGTGATTACCCGTAGGGGGGCGGGGGCGCCGCCGGGTGGGTGGCGGCGCCCCGGAGGGGGTCAGCCGACGCGCAGGGTCAGGGCGGCGGTGTGGAGTGTGCCTTCGGTCTGGAACTGCAGGAACAGCCGCCAGTTGCCCGAGGTGGGCAGCATCGCCTGGAACGCCAGGTCGGGGCCGCCGTGGTCACCGGTCACTTTGGTGGTGGGGTGGAGGTGGGCGAACGCGGTGTCGCCCTCGTGGAAGGCGGTCAGGTGGGCGTAGCTGTCCAGGTAGGGCTGGAGGTCGGTGACGGGCTTGCCGTCCTTGGAGATGGTGACGGTCAGCGGATGGGTCATGCCGGCCATGGGCTCGCCCTTGGCGGTGACGGTGTACCCGTCGACCTCCGCGGTGGTGGCCGGGGCGGGCAGCGGGGCCTTGTCCTCGGTGCCGGGGACGGTGACAGTGCGGCTGAGCACGAAGTCCTGGCCCTTCCCGGCGCCGGCGTCGGGGGTGAAGGAGGCGAACATGCGCCATGTACCAGGGGCGAGCGCAGCGAGGTCTGCGGTCCAGGTGCCGTCGGCGGCCATGGTCGGGTGGAGGTGCTGGAAGCCAGTCAGGTCGGAGTGGATGGCATAGAAGTGCATTCGCTTGGTCTGGTCGACGGCGAAGGCGGTGACCGGCTTGCCATCCGGGCCGGTGACCTTGAAGCGGTACCCGGCCTGCCTGCCGGATGGCAGTGACCCGTCCGGGGAGACAAGGTGGTAACCGTCCTCGGTGTCGGAGAGGCCGTTGCCGGCGGCCATGCGGCCCATGCCGGGCATGTCATCCATCGACGGCGACGCGCTGGGCGAAGCGGCGGAGGAAGCGGCGCCGTGGTCCATACCGGGCATGGACGAGGAGCCGCAGGCAGCCAGCGTCAGCGCGAGTACGGCCGCGGTGCCGACCGCAGCGAGGGTACGGCGGCGGACGGTGAAACGGGCGGATGCGAACATCAATGTGGGGCTTTCCGGGTGGGCGCACCACCTTGTGGGCGCGTAGAAGGGCAGGACAAGGGGCCGGACCCGGCCGGTAGCCGGGCCGGCGGCGCCTGTCACGTCCGTGCGATGCACACCTGGAGCAGGAGATGTCTTCCGTCGGCCGGGGGCCCGCGCCGCCGCGTCCGGCCGGCGGCCCGCAGCCGAGCCAGTGCCCACGCGTCCGCCACTGCGACGGCGACCACGGCGGCGAGACCGGCTGCGGGCAGCGGGATCCGTTCCTGTGCGGGGGTCGAGACACACAGAGCCCCGTGTGTTCCCGATGTGCTGGCGGCCTGGACGGCGGTTGTTGCGTGAGGCGTAGCCACTTTCGTCGGGGCCGTGATCATCGCCACGGCGTCGTGGCCGCCGAAGACCGGCATGTTCCGGGCCGATGCGTCGTGGTGGGCGGACATCGGCGCGTCCTGAGCCGATCCCTTATGGCAGCCGGAGGCGGCAGAGGCGGGCGCGCCGTGCATAAGGAACAGGCCGAGAAGCACAGCGCACACCGCCAACAATCGGGCGATACCCCGCCCGCCTGCCGGTCCGCTGCCCACTGCCATCCGCCTCTCTCATCGCTCACGCGCCGCCGCGTCCTTCGACAATACCCCCACCGGGTACGTGCGCGGTTGCGGGCCCAGCACCTGGCCGCGCTATACCGGGCGGCGTTGAAACGTGCGTTCGGGGAGGGCTGGTTCGGCACCGCCGTCGGTGAGCGTGCCGATGGCCGGGCTGCCCCTGCTCCCTGGGGTGGTGGTAGAAGATCTCGTTGGTCGCGGGGTTGGGCCAGTTGGGGCCGGGCTGGTAGGGCCACTGGATGGCTCAGGTGCCGTCGCCGGTCTCGTTGTGGTTGATGTTCGCGTACAGGCCGGTGGAGTTGTCGCGCAGCATGGTCAGGTTCGGGAACGTGGGGTTGGGGTGTCCAGGGTGAAGTTCTAGGTGTCGCGGCGCGGGCCGCCGGGCATCCGGGACGTGTTGGAGCTCGGCCACCACGGCACGGGCGAACTGGAGTTGCAGCTGTGTTCCGAGCATGACCTGGGCGGCGCCGGAGCCCTTGTCCGCCTCGGCTACCCCGCTGCATAGGGATCTCCCGGCGAGGGCGAGCGGATTGTGGAGTTGTGGGCTGTCGTCGTGGTGCTGTCTTTCGACGTGCCGGGCAGGGAGTGGCGGTGGAGCTACAAGTATTCAGCGGATCCCCGGTTTCGCTAACCGGGAATGTGCCGCTGTATTTTCGCCTCACTCGTGCCTGAGTAGCCCCCGGAGCCAGTACGCCGGGCACTCACAGGACACCCTCTGATGCGGGACGTCCGGTACGCGGACCTGTACCGGGTTTGGCGGGACGGCCTGGTGAGGCTGAGCCGGGTTGTGGACTCAGCCGAGCCTGATGAAGGGTGCTGTCTTGCAGGGCAGTCCGTTGGTGTCGATGAGCCAGAGCATGTAGGCGCCGGGGGGTGCGACGGTGCCGTCCGGCGGGGCGGTGACGGTGAGTGAGGTGCCCGCCTTGGTGAAGGGGACGCTTACGTACCGCTGGTCGCCGTCGAAGGAGTGCGTGACGGAGCCGCACCGCATGAGGACGACCTTCGCGATCGCAGCGGCGGTGGAGGCTGGGGTGTAGTCGACGCGGAAGGCCTGGCCGTAACGGGCGGCGCCCGGCGCTGACTTGATGGTCACGCGGTCGGCGACCGCCACATAGTCGGGCTCGAACAGCTCGATGGACAGGTTCGGGGTCGAGGTGTCGTTGAACTCCGAGCCGGCCGTCCATACGCGGCCGTCCGGCGTGAGGAGCGCGACGGAGTGGTACCCCCGGGTCTCGGCCGCGACCGCGCCGATGCTCCAGCTGCCGCCGGCCGCCGACGGGTGGTACAGCTCGGTCGTGCGGACTCCGTCGGCCTCCTTGTACTGCTCCTTGGTGACGCCCCCCGAGACGAGTACGTCTCCCGTCGGCAGGAGGGTGGCGGTGCAGAAGTAGCGCACGGGCGGTCGGCCCGAGGCAGGGTCGGTCAACGCGCGCGCCGCCGTGGTCACCCATTGCGGGCCGGCGGCCCCCAGGTCGGTGACCACGGCCTGCTGGGCACCGCAGGCCAGGACCCGTGGACGGTAGTTCTCCTCGTGATGCAACGGCAGCATCACGGAGGTGGTGGGCTGACTCGTGAAGAAGCGGTCCAGGTACATGCCGTCGATCGCTTGCGGCCCGGTGAACGCGCGCGTGACCTGTTTGGCGACAGGGTTGTAGCAGAGGCTCTTGTCCATGACGTCCACCGCGTAGGGCGGCGAGGTGTCCTCAGGGTTCGCCGAATACAGGTTTCCGGACTGCGGGTTGGTGGTCACGAGTCGGCTGTAGAGGGGCTGCACGACGAAGACCTCGCCCGTATGGGGCAGCACGTGCAGGCGCGGATAGTAGACCGCATAGTCGTGGGCTCCGCTCACGCCAAGCTGTTTGTCGACGCCCTGCCAGGCGTTGTTCTGCTGGCGGTAGATCTCCGGCTTGGTGTTGTTGTGCCGGTTGTCGTAGTCGTAGAACCGGTCCCCGTACATCCCGATCAGCGGATGCCCCGTCAGCGCGAACACACCGCCGTCCGCCAGCGTTACCAGCGTGGGGTACCACCGCCCACCGCCCATGGGTGCGCCTGCGGCCCGCTGCGCCGGATCCCGGCTCAGCGCTCCCGCGAACACCCAGAACTGCCCCTTCAGGATGAGGAACCAGGGTTGCCAGTTGGGTTCGGGTTCCCACCAGGTGCTCCAGACGGCTCCGTCGGTGCCGGTGGCGAAGAGGTCGAGGTGTTCGCCCCGCCACAGCGCGGTGACCGTCGCCCCGGGCTGCATTTTGATTTCGGGGTGGATGAGGAACCAGGGTTGCCAGTTGGGTTCGGGTTCCCACCAGGCGCTCCAGACGGCCCCGTCGGTGCCCGTGGTGAAAAGATCCAGATGCTCGCCCCGCCACAGCGCAGTCACTCTTCCCCCGGGCTGAGCCCGGTACTGCGCCGTGTGGTCGAACAACCAGCTGGAACGCGTGCCGCTCCAGTGGGCGTGGTGCAGATCCCCCTCGGCGGGGTCGGGCCAATGCTGTGTACCGCCCGCAACGACCAGCCGCCCGTCCGGCCGGAACGCGTGGCCACTGCAGAACAGGTCGTCATCCGGCGACCCCGGGTTGGACACCTGCCGGGTCGCGCAGTCGTACAGCCTGGTGTGATCGATTTGAGCCTTCCCCGCAGGGTACCGGGAGTCGGCCGGCGGATTCGGCTCGTTCTCGATGGCCTCCCACAAGGGGGCCTCCACCCACTGGCTGCCCGAGAAGTAGAGCACCCGCCCTTGCTGTCCCACCGGCAGCAGGGCCGCGTGCACCCCGAGCACTTGCGCCGCGCCCCCGGTCCCGTTCGGACCGGAGCCTCCACCGACGTAAACCCACCTGCTCATCGCAGCACCCCCGTTGATGCAATCGAATCCTTCAGGCAACAGCTCATTGTGTGGCGGTACGCGGTGCTCGGACAGCGGCGCCATAGAGACTAGAAACACGTCGTCGTACGCCGGCGCGCGATTTGCTTTACTGCGCGCCGGGTCAGTAGACCGCAGTCAACTCCCGCCTGTCCCGGGCAATTTCAGCCTCCGCGGCGGGCCGAAAGCTGACGGCTCACCGTACGCGTGATCGTCTGAAGGCCAAAGGGGCCGCCGGCCAGCGACCATCGCCCCACCTGCGGCGCGGCCGGTGCCCAGGATCGACGAGGCTGCTCATCGGCGAGCGCCCGTTCACGTCGGCTTCATCCAGGGGCTGAGCCGTAGCCTCAACCGATGGATCAGGCGCGGGGTACGCCTGGTCGACGACTGGGCGGTGCTTTGTGTCGGCTGCTTGCCGTCGTGCGGTGGGGCAGGCCAGCATGCTCGGATGGCAGCCGATGGGTTGGAGCAGTGGCTGCTCGACGCGGTCCGCGACGGCGAGATGCTGGACCTGGCCGGTGACGGGCCGATCGACGAGGCCGCGATGCGGTCCTGGGACAGCACTCACACCGTCCCGGCGGCGCTGGTCGTGACCTGGTCCGTGGCCCCCAGGACATCGAGGCGGACCCGCACGGGCTGCGGCCGGGTTGGAGAACGTGTCCGGTCCTGCCCTGAACGCCGACGGTCTTCGGGTCGACCGAGCCGTGTTCCTCCCCGCCGGGCTCCGGGCAACCGGAGCCGGACACTCCGTGCTCGCCCTGAACGGCGTCTAGGTCGTTGAGGCATCGCCCTAGCTGCTCGTGGAGTTCTTGGCTGCCGAGGAACTGGGAGGGTGTGCTGCTGGGCCTCCCCGGGATAGTGAGCTTTCCGGTGAGGCGTCGGGCTACGGCCCAGCGAATGAAGGCTCCGAGTCCTCGACGGCGGGTTGGGTGGGTGGTCAGCCAGAGGTCGAGGTCTTCCTGGCCGAGAGCGCTAAGCGGGAGCTGGTGAGTGTCGAGCCAGGCCAAGAACTCGATCGCAACGCGGATGTGCGCCCGGTTCATGGCTGCGGCACCGGCGGTGTATCGGCTGCGGGCGGCGCGACGGCGCGCGTCCCGGACGATGCTCCACTCAGCGAAGGGCCGGATGATCCGCGCCTGGTGCGGTGGCAACTGCTTCACGATGCCGCTCAGCCACAACTCCAGGCGGGCGAGATTCTCCTGCCGCAAGGGGAGGACGCCGACGGCGACCAGCATCTCCCGGTTGCCAGCCATCCACCACGATTGCGCGGACACCCGACGGGCCTCCGTGTAACCCTGCCTCCGCCCCGGGGAAGGCGGCCAGCCCTATGCCGGCGTGACGGAACGCCGCGTTCCGGGGCCCCGCGCATCGGACCAGCTGCGTCTTCGCCCAGCCCGGCGGCCTTTCCCCCACAAGAGGGTTGACCACTGCATGAACAAGGCCCTGCCCGTCACTCTCGCGGGCGCCCTTCTCCATACGACCGCCCCGTCGACCACCTACCGCACGGAGAAGTGCGTCGCGAAGGGGAGACCCGCTGGTAGCGGAACGCGGGCGGTGCTCAAAGGCGTCTCAGTACTCCGATGAGACCTCGCGGGCCGCGTGACCGAGGGCACGGATGAGTGGGCTCTCGTCGGCCGTTCGCCACACCAGCGCCCAACGTACCGGTGGCATGTCTCGAACGGGGACGAAGGTGAGACCGGGCCAGGAGTAGTAGAGGGCGGCATCGCGTGTCGCGCCCAGAACCCCGTGTCCGGCGGTGACGAGGCCGAGCACCTCGTGCCAGGTGGAGGGCAGCCGTGGGCTGCGGGCGATCGGGCGGCCAGAAGGGGTGTGGAACGGTTGGACCGCGGCTTCCATGGAAGCGGGGAGCCGTCCGGGCAGGAACGCGCAGTGGTCGCCGAGGTCCTCCTGGCAGATCGACTCGCGTTCGGCATAGGGATGGCTGGTTGACACCATCAGGAGGACGTCGGTGACGTGTACGACGGGGCCGACGGTCAGGTCTGGCTCGCTGACGGGGAGGTACACCAGTGCCACGTCGGCGTCGCCCGAGCGCAACAGGTCCAGCGGTGCGGGTGGTTGGACTTCCCGGTGGCGCAGGCTCACGTTCGGGTGGGTGGATTCGAAGAGGTCGAGGACGGGTTTGATGGTGCGTGCCATTGGTCCCATGGTTCCCAGGGTCAGCGTCCCTGACACGGCGCCCCCGGCGGCACGTGCCTTCGCGATACCGTCCGAGATCTGCCGGTAGCCGGCTGACAGGTCCTGCTGAAGCTGCTCGCCCAGCACGGTGAGCCGTACGCTGCGGCTGTTCCGCTCGAACAACGGTCCGCCGACGCGGCGCTCGGCCTTGCGGATCGACTGGCTGACCCGGGCCGTGGTGATGTGCAGCCGCTCGGCCGTCCGCCCAAAGTGCAGTTCCCTGGCGAGTGCCAAGAAGATCTCGATGTCCCTGAGCTCCATCAGCCCTCCCTCGAACGTAAACCTATCGCTTAACGCTGCGTTGCCGGACTCCTCGTTGCCGCCCCGCGCTCCGCCCAGGAAGCTGATCACATGCCCTTGGCCAAGGAGAGCGAGGAGAAGAAGCAGGGACGTCGTCTCAGTGTCGAAAGCGTGCGGCTGTGTCCCTACACCGTGGAGGAAGCCGTGCGGCCGCCGCCCGGGACGCTCCGGCGACGCGACGGGGGCCCAGGATCCGTGGAGGAGTGTGACTGCGACGTCACCCGGCTCTTCCTCCCGGAGCTGACGGCGGACGCGGCGAAGCTCCCCGTTGAGGGGCGAGTTCGGCTCCTCGCCGGCGGGCGAGCGCCTCTATCGCGCGTGCGGCCTGGGGCTCATCCCGGCGAAGACCGCTTGCAGGACACGGTCGATGTAGTCGTGCGTGATCGGCTTCTGCGTGACGAGGAGTCTGTAGTACAGGGGGCCGGACAAGATGTCGAACGCCAGGTCGAGGTCGAAGTCGGGCGCGAGTTCCCCTTGGTCCTTGGCCGCTTTGAGGCGAGCCAGGGTGTCGGCGGTCTGTGGCTCGATGAAACGCTGGTTGAGCGCGGCGGCGACTTCGGGATCGTGCTGAGCTTCGCCGATGAGGGCCTGGTACAACGGGCCCCACGGGGGCCGCCCCAGCAGGTCGACAGCCTTGGTCATCGTCTCGCGCAGGTCGGCCACGACGTCGCCGGTGTTGGGGTGGCTCAGCCCGTCGGTGCTCAGGTTGAGGACCGCGTCGAGGAAGAGCAGGCCCCGGGAGGACCAGCGGCGGTAGACGGTGTGTTTGCCGACGCCCGCCCTGGCCGCGACCGCCTCGATGCTGAGCTTGGCGTAGCCGACCTCCAGGGCCAGGTCGAGCGAGGCCCTCATGATCGCCTCGGCTCGATCGTCGGTGCGCCTGGCGCTGCGTTCGCTCATGCCGCCACCCTAGCGGCACGACACGTGCCGTATTGACAGGGTGTGGCTCTGTTGATCAAACTCTGGCAGCGGCACGGTCCGTGCCGTGCCGTAGGTAAGCCACCGAAGAACTGGGGGAGAAGTAGCCAGTGATGGACGCTGATGTGATCGTTGTGGGTGCCGGCCCGACCGGCCTGATGCTGGCCGCGGAACTGTGCCTGGCCGGTGTGCGACCGCTGGTGCTGGAGCGGCAGCCGCAGCGCCGGGATACCCCGAAGGCCGGTGGTCTCGGCGGCCAGATCCTTCAACTGCTGGACTTCCGGGGCCTGTTGGAGCGTTTCGAAGCAGCCTGCGCCGACCCCGTCCCGGCTCCGCGGTTCCCGTTCGGCGGTGTGCATCTGGACTTCACGCGGCTGGCAGATCCGCCGATGCACGCCCTGCCGCTGCCGCAACAGCGGCTTGAGCGGCTGCTCGATGAACGCTCCGGTGAACTCGGTGTCGACATCCGCCGCGGACACGAGGTGACCGGGGTGAGCCAGGACGATGCCGCGGTGACCGTGGACGTGCGCGGCCCGGACGGCCCGTACCGGATCACCGCCCGCTACCTGGTCGGGTGCGACGGCGCGCGCAGCAGGGTCCGTGACTGGGCCGGCATTCCGTTCCCCGGCACCACCTACCCGGAGGTCAACCGGCTGGCGCAGGTCACCTTGCCGGATTCGGTGAGCGTGCTCGGCAGCGGCGGTCTGGATGTCCCCGGCTTCGGAACGATCAGCGCGGGTTTCACCCGGACCGATCGAGGACTGTTCGGAGTCGGCGCATCGCCTGCTTCCGAGGTCGTCTCCCTCTACACGATCGAGGACGAGACCACCGAATACGACGACGACACCCCCATGACCGTCGCCGAACTCCAGGACAGTATCCGCCGCGTGCTCGGTGCCGATCTGCCTTTGGGTGAGCCCCTCCGGCTGTCGCGGTTCACCTTCAAGGCGCGCCACGCCGAGCGCTACCGCGCCGGGCGCGTCCTGCTCGCCGGCGACGCGGCACATCTGTTCCCCGCCACCGGCGTTGCCCTCAACGCCGGCATGCTCGACGCGGTCAACCTGGCATGGAAGCTGGCCGCCGACATCCACGGCTGGGCACCGGCCGGCCTGCTGGACACCTACCACCACGAACGCCACCTGGCCGGCGCCCGCACCATGCTGCACACCCGGGCGCAGGTGGCACTACGGCGCGGGCACGACTCGGCCGCCGAAGCGCTCCGGGAGGTCTTCCAGGAACTGCTCGTCGACGAGCAGCCGTTGCGCCGCATGGGAGCGCTCGTCGCCGGCACCGACATCCGCTACCCGATGCCCGGCTCCCACCACCACGCGTTGACCGGCACCTTCGCGCCCGACCTCACCCTGCACACCGACCAGGGCACCATCACCGTCGCCCAACTCATGCACACCGCACGGCCCATCCTCCTCGACCTCGCCGACCGTCCAGACCTCCGGGAAGTCGCTCAGGGCTGGCAGCAACGCGTCGAAGTCCACACCGCCAAAACCAACGACCGCCCGGCCGACGCCCTCCTGATCCGCCCGGACGCCCACATCGCCTGGGCCGCGGCCGTCGACGAACCGGTACAGGGCGCCGCCCCCGCGCTGCGAGAAGCGCTCTCCGGCTGGTTCGGCACCCCGTGAGAACGACAAGACCGATCGCAGACGCGACGTCAGAAAGGAAGCAATTCGTGAGTCAGCCTGTTCCCGCCGACCCGACCGTGGTGCATCCGATGCCGGAGCAGCCGCGGGTGGTGCTGCTCAAACCGCTGATCACCTCGCCGCTGATCGAGGCCGGGGAGTTCTCCTACTACGACGATCCCGATGACCCGACCGCGTTCGAGACCCGCAACGTGCTGTACCACTACGGGCCGGAGAAGCTGGTCATCGGGAAGTTCTGCGCGCTGGGCGAGGGCGTGCGGTTCATCATGAACGGCGCCAACCACCGCATGGACGGCCCTTCGACGTTCCCCTTCCCGATCATGGGCGGGTCCTGGGCCGAGCACTTCGACCTCATCACCGGCCTGACCGGCCGTGGCGACACCGTGGTGGGCCATGACGTCTGGTTCGGCTACCGCTCCATGGTGATGCCCGGCGTCCGCATCGGCCACGGAGCGATCATCGCTTCCGGCTCCGTAGTCGTCGACGACGTCCCCGACTACGGCATCGTCGGCGGCAACCCCGCCCGCCTCATCCGCCGCCGCTACAGCGACGCCGACATCGACCGCCTCCTGGCCCTGGCCTGGTGGGACTGGCCGCTCCAGCACCTCACCGAACACCTCCGCACGATCATGTCCGGCAGCATCGACGACCTGGAGAACGCGGCACCCCCGCCCCAGTAATCCACCCGTGTACCAGCACTCCACAGTTCCAGCACTTCGAAATCGAGCCGTCAGCATGCTTGCTTCGCCCCACCACAACCCGTTCGCCAACTGGCTTCACACCCACGCCGTCCCCCTCACCCACCTCGACCGTGATGCTCCCCTCGACGACCTGGAACCGCTGCGCGGCATCATCGGCGACGCCCGCGTCGTCGCGATCGGTGAAAGTTCCCACTTCATCAAAGAGTTCGCCATCATGCGCGAGCGCATCCTGCGGTTCCTCGTCGAACGCTGCGGCTTCACCGTCCTGGCCTTCGAATACGGCTACAGCGAAGGCTTCCCCCTCGACGCCTGGGCTCAGGGCGAGGGAACGGACGACGACCTGTCGGCCCATCTCGCCAACACCATCCCCGTGGGAATCGCCGAACCGCTGCGCTGGATACGCCGGCGCAACCGCACATCCTCAACACCAGTACGCTTCGCGGGCATCGACATCCCGGCCGCGGGTGGATCCCTGCTCCCTGCCCTGACCCCGGTCGCCGACTACCTGCGCGACATCGATCCCGAAACCCTCCCGGCGCTGGAGACGGCGATGCGGATCGCCCAATCGTTCGCCGGTGGCTCCGGGGCCGTCGCCGCGCCCGCGTGGGCACGCCTGGCCACCGCCGAACAAGACTCCCTCACCGCGATCCTGACGCGCCTGCTCACCCGGTTCCGCTCCCTCGCACCCCTGTACATCTCCCGCGGCGACCAACAGAGTTACGACATCGCCGTGCGCCGCCTCGAAGGCGCCTGCCACGGCGACTACACCTTCCGCGCCATGGCCGACCTCTTCGCGGGAAAGGGGCTGACCGCCGACACCTCGGCCCGCGACGTTTACATGGCCGAGTCGGTCCTGTGGCACCTGGCGCGCTTCGAACCCGGGACCCGCGTCGTGCTGGCGGCTCACAACGCCCACATTCAGAAAACACCCGTCTCCTTCAACGGCCACCTCACCGGACTCCCCATGGGACAGCACCTGCACAGAGCGCTCGGAGACGAATACTTCGCACTCGGCCTGACCAGCACCACGGGACACACAGCAGAGATGCCCCGCGACGAGAAAACACCTTTTGGCTTCACCATCGCCAGCACCGCCCTGCAGCCGCCCGAGCCCGGCAGCATCGAGGCCGCCTTCACCGATGCCGGCCTCGGGCTGGGCATCGCCGATCTCCGCCAGGCACGCCACGAGGCCCCCGGCAGCACCGGCCCTGACCGCATCCGGATACAGAGCACCTACATACACACCCCGGTCCTCGACGCCTTCGACAGCATCCTCAACACCCCGACCTCGACCGTCGCCGATGACATCCACATCTGACCGGTGAGACGCCCTCGTGCGCGGAGGCGCGCAATCAAATGGTGCGAAGTACCAGAAGGTATCTCCGGCACGCCAGTGACGCACACAGATGAGGTCTGCTGTCCGGCGAGCACCGGATGATCCTCTGGGCCAACTCGGGGCATGCCCCTGGGAGGTGGCCAGGGGCAGGTGCACGGCGACCTGGCACAGAACCACCCCGCCGGGGGGCACCGGAGTATTGGCGGCGGTACCGACAGCATCGGCAGAGGACTTCGCATCCCCGGTCTCGTCGACCACTACCACGGCGTCGCTGTCATCGAGCCGACCCAGGGACCAGGCGGTGAACAGCTCGCGGGCGGCGCGGTTCACTGCGGACGAAGGTCGGCGTGACCGGTGCCGACACCTCCTCCAACAGCATCGACGCGTCTCGGGCGTGTGCGGTGTGACGGAGTCGCGTATTCACCGCTGTCACTGGTCATCCAGCCAGCGTGGAGATGAAGGCGCTGTCGGGGGCGACGTGGCGAAGTGCCCTGGGGCTGTTGCAGCCATGTGGCGAGGCGGCAGGAAACGGTGCAAGGGGTGGGGAAGCCACCAGTTGGCGGATCCGGCGAGCTTCATGACTGCGGGCACAAGCAGCGGCCGGATGAGGACGGTGTCCAGCAGGACAGACAGGGTCGTGCAGACAGCGATGAGTTTCACGGAGGCGACCTCTGCGGTGGCCAGGGCCAGCAGAACGGTGACGACCAGGGCAGCGGAGGCAGTGAAGAGCGGTGCTGCGGCTTGCAGGCCCGCGGCGGTGGCCTGCTCGGTGTCATGGGTACGGGTGCGGGCTTCCATGATGCGGGACAGGAGCAGGATCTCGTAGTCCATGGACAGGCCGAATGCCAGGCAGAAGACCACGATGGGCATCATCACGTCGATCGTGCCCGTGGGGACGAAGTCGCCGACGAGCCAGCGCAAGTGCCCGTCCTGGAAAATGAGGACCATGGCGCCGAAGGTGGCGGTGAGGCTGAGCAGGTTGAGACAGAGCGCTTTCAACGGAAGGAACAGGCTGCGGGTGTAGGCGAGGAGCAGCAGGAAGGTCGCTGTGGTGGCCAGAAGGAGGGCGGCCGGCAAGCGGTGCGAGATGATGGTCTGGGTGTCGAGGAATTCGGCTGTCGGCCCGCCGACCAGCGGGTGTACTGGGGCGGGCAGGGCGCGGATGCGGCGCACCAGGTCGACCGTGGAGGGCGCGTAGGTGTCGCTCGGGGTCGTGATGGACAGCCACACGCCGGACTGGCTGCGGTAGCGCTGGAACAGGGGACATCCGGACGGCGGGGCCGCGACGGGGTTCGCGTGTGGGTGGCAAACGGGACTGGCCGGTGCGCCGTTGGCGTAGTTGCCGGTGACTGTGCGCACTGCTTGCACGCCTGGCAGCTGCGACAGGCTCCGGGCATAGGCGTCCAGAGCGGTGGCGCCGCCTGGGGTATTCGATTCGGCGGCGCGGCGTCGGCCTGGGAGGACCACGTCGATCTGGGTGCCTGGCCGGGGGAAGGCGGTGCGCAGGGCGCGCGCGGCTTGTGCCACGGGGGCGTTGGGGGGCAGTCCTCGTTCGTCGCTGAAGCCGAAAGCGGCGTGGTGGAAGGGCAGTACGAGAACCGCCAGAAGTCCGACGGAGGCCACGGTGACCGAGACGGGGCGGCGCATGACGGCCAGTGCCAGGCGCTGCCAGGCTCCGCCCTTCGAGCTGGTGCGACGTCGCCATCGGGCGAGCACGTCGCCATGGGCGATGCGATGGCCGAAGCAGGCCAGTCCAGCGGGGACGATCAGCAAAGACGCCGCGGCTGCCAGGATGGCCACGCTGATGCTCGCGTAGGCGAGTGAGCGCAGGAAATACAGGGGGAAGAACAGCAGTCCCAGGAGTGGAAGTGCCACGGCAGCGGCGGAGACGACAACGATGCGTCCTGCCGTGCGGACGCAGCGGTTGAGCGCCTCGTCGTGGGTGTACCCCGCAATGATGTCCTCGCGGTACCGGGTGACGAGGTACAGGCTGTAGTCGGCCGAAAGTGCGAGCCCCACCGCCGTGGTGACATTGAGTGCGAAGGTGGACACCTCGGTCACCGTGGTCAGGGCACGCAGCAGAGCCGCGCTGCCGGATGTGGCCACCAGGCCGACGGCCAGGGGCAGGCAGGCGGCCGGGACGCTGCCGAAGATGAGCACCAGCAGCAGCAAGGTGGCGGGAAGTGCGAGCATCTCGGTCCGGACCAGGTCTCTTTCGCTCTGCTCGCTCAGCGCGTGGGAGACGATGGCCGCGCCGGAAGCCTGCACGAGCAGAGGGCCGTGTCGGCCGTTCGCGTAGCTCAGGATGCGGTCAGTGGTGGTGCGTCGTTGATGGGTATCGCCTTCTAGGCGCACAGCGACCAGGGCAGTGCGGCCGTCCGCCGAGCGGAGCCGGGATGTGTCGGCCGTGGCGGGCTGCGCAGCGTTCGATCTGCTGGCAGTCGCCGTCGGCTTGGGCGCACGGAGGCTGGTCCAGTACGACTCAAGACTGGTGACACCCGGCTGTTGGAGCAGACGGTCGGTCAGTGCCGTTCCCGCTTGACGGGCCGGGGCACTGTCCACCGTCGTGTTCGCGTGGGCCAGGAGCAGGACGTCCGCCGGGTCCGCATGGAATGTCGTGTCCAGGAGCGTTCGCGCACGTGCTGAGGCGGAGTCTTGGGAAATCCATCCGCCGTTGACCAGGCGGGAGGACAACCCCAGTGCGGACGGAACACTGACGATCACAATCAGTGCGGCGGCAACGAGGATCGCCCGCCGTCTGCGCACACTGAAGCATGCGACCCGTTCCAGCAGTGCGGACAGACCAGGGCGGGTGGAGCACCCGTACCGGGTAGGGCGGTCCATGGGCAAGCCGACTCCTGTCTGGAACGATCAGTGCAGGCTGGAGGCTGTCCGCCCCGGGGAGCCGGGGCAACAAGTTTCCGTCGGGCCGTCTGCTGGGCCCGACGGTCTTCAGCAAGGCGGGCTAGACCGGCGGCGTCAAGACGAACGAGAGACCCGGACGGACAGGTAGCGGTGGGGAAGCGAGGGTCGGTAGCGCGCCTGGCTGCCAAACGCGGTGGGTGTGGGGCCGCCAATGCTTTTCGATGGTTCCTTCACGGCTTCGACGGTGCGGTTCATTCTCGTTCTTCTTCTTTGCTTGCTGGTTCCGGTTGTGGTGGGACTGCCGGGCCATTGAGGCCGACGGGTTCCGGCTCCTGTGAAGGTGTTTCCGAGGGGCTTGTCGGGCGGTGGTTCAGCCGGTGGAGGCAGCGTCGAGAGAGGTCGCTGATCGAGGCGCTGTTGACGATTTCCAGCATGGGGAGGTCGCAGCCGAGTCTGTGCTGGATGGCGCTCTTGAGCTCCATGCCCATGAGGGAGTCCAGACCGAGTTGAGCCAGGGCCCGGTGGGCAGGCAGCCGGTCCGCGGTCGTCTGCAGGATGCTGGCGAGGACGCCGGTGAGGGCTTCGGTGAGCAGGGCGAGGGCGTCCTCGGGTGTCGCTGTGGCCAGTTGCCGGAGCAGGCTGTCATCGGTTTGGTGGATGGCTTGGTCGGCGGGCAGGACGGTGGAGAAGCGGGCGGCGGAGGCGGCCGGGCTCAGACGCTGCGCCTGCTTCCAGTCGACTTCGGCCAGAACGGTCACGTCGCTGCCGCAGGCAAGGAGGGAGCCGAGCGGTTGCAGGAGTTCGGCCGGGGGGACCGGGGGCAGGCCGATGCTCCGCAGGTATGCGCCCATGTCGTTGCGTGCGACGTGGCCGACATCGGCGACGGCTCCCCAGCCGACGGCCAGCGCCTGCCGTCCCGCATGTCGGCGGGCGCGGGCCAGGGCCTCCAGGAACACGTTGGCCGCTACGTAGTTGCTCTGGTGGAGATTGCCGATCAGTCCGGTGACCGAGGAGTGCAGCAGGAACAGTGCGAGGTCACGGTCGCGGGTCAGTTCGTCCAGGACGGCGGCGCCTGCCGCCTTGGGGGCGAGTACCTGCCGGAGACGTTCGTCGGTGAGCTCCGTCAAGGGCGCGTCGTCGAACACCGCGGCCGCGTGGACGACGCCTTGCAGTGGGTGTTCGGGGGTGTCGACGGCGTCCAGGACGGCACGCATGGCCGTGACGTCGGAGGCGTCCGCGGCATGGGTGGTGACCTGCACGCCTTGCCGGCGCAGCGCGTTGAGGAGCGCGGGTGCTTCGGGCGTGTTCGCACCGCGCCTGCCGGTCAGCGCGAGGTGACGTGCTCCTTGACTGGTGAGCCACTGGGCGGTGGCGGCGCCGAAGCCGGTGAGTCCCCCGGTGACGAGGTAGGTCCCCTGAGGATCCAGGGTGACTGGTGTCGGCTCGTTCTCCAGGTGCGGCGGCGGGTCCAGGGAGATGACGACTTTGCCGATGTGGCGTGAGTGCTGCAGGGCCTCGAAGGCGTCGGTGATCCGGTCGGCGGGGTAGACGTGGTGCAGGATGGGCCGGTAGACGCCGTCGCGTACCCGCTTGGTGATTTCTGGGCCCTCGACACGTGCGATTTCCGGGTGGTGGGTGAGCAGTTCGTTGATGTCGCCCACTGCTGACAGGGTGAGGTTCTTGAGAAAGGGACGTAGCAGCAGTCGGCTGTTGCCGTAGAGGTCGCGTTTGCCGAGCTCGATGAAGCGGCCGCCGCTCCTGAGCGTCTCCAGCCCTCGGCTGATGGCTTCGCCTGCGAGGGAGTTGAGGACGACGTCGACCCCTTGGCCGCCGGTGAGGTCCTTCACCTGGTGGGCGAAGTCCAGAGAGCGGGAGTCCAGGACGTGCCGGACGCCGAGCAGCCGTAGCAGGTCGCGCTTGGCGGGGGTGCCGGCGGTGGCGATGACCTCGGCGCCTGCGTGTGCCGCGTAGTGGAGCGCGGCCAGGCCCACTCCGCCGGCCGCCCCATGAACCAGGACCGTCTCGCCGGGCGCGAGCCGGGCGAGACGGTGCAGGCTGTGATGGACGGTGAGATACACGGCGGGCAGCGTGGCGGCCCGGCAGAAATCCATGCCGTCGGGGACGTGGCCGACCAAGGATGCCTGGATGGTGGCATGGGAGCGCAGGGTGTCGCAGCCGAAGCCGAAGACCCGGTCTCCCACAGCGAACCCGGTGACGCCGGAGCCGACCGCGGTGACCACCCCGGCGCACTCCAGGCCGAGGGCTCCGTCCTTGCCGGACGCTCCGTCCTTCGGCGCGCTGAGCGGGATCACGCCGAGGGACTGCAGGACGTCGCGGTAGTTCAGCGCTGCGGCGCGCACGGAGATGAGCACGTCGTCCGGCCCGGGACAGGGAACGTCGGCGGGTACCCAGGCCAGCTGGTAGGCGCGCCCGGGGGCGCGCATCCGCAGCGCGAAGGGGGTTCCCTCCGGGGCAGGTTGGGCGGTCGCTTGCGCGGGCCGGGCGTGGATCCGGGGCACGAAGCGGCCGGAGAGGGTGAGGAGGATTTCGTCCTCGGCGGTGGGGTCGGCGAGTTCCGCGGCCAGCCGGGCGGCGTCCGTCTCGGGCCGGTCGCCGGTTTCCAGGGAGATGCGGCGGACGGACAGTTGAGGGTGTTCGGCGGCAAGGCAGCGTCCCACGCCCCACACCGTCGCGGTCTCGGGGGCCAGGGGGCGTTCGGGGGCCGGCAGCACCCCGGTGGGGGGTGTGACCAGCCACAGGTCGACATCGTTGCGCCGGGAGGCGGACGTGACCAGGGCTCTGAGCGTCGCAAGGCGGCGCACCGTGCGGTCCATGTCCAGGTCCGGGCAGGCGCCGGTGTCCTGGCCGAGCAGCAGGACGACTCCGGTGTCCCCGGGTCGTTCGTCGAGCAGGGTCTGCCAGTCGGCGGGTTCGGTGCTCAGGGCGGCACGGCACGCGTCCGGGCCGTCCTTCGCGCGGAGCTGTCGGACGAGTGCGTCGGCAAGCGGGGTGTGCTGCGGGTCCGCGGCGACGAGCCAGGTGCGCGTCTTCTCGGTGGGCGCGGCCGGAACCGGGGCGCAGGCGGGTGCGGTGCGGTGCGGTCGCCGGGCAAGGAGGACGGAGGCGTCGTGTTCGTTCTGGCCCAGCACGACCGGATCGTCGTAGCCGGCCCGTGCCAGGACCTGTGTCCACGTGCCGGCGGACAAGAGTGGGCCGTTGGGCCTCAAGCCGGTGTCGTGCTGCTGCCAGAAGCCGGGGAGGATACCGAAGAGGAGTGCGGAGGCGGCCGGGTCGTGGTTCTCCGTGGCGAGGAGGTGGCCGCCGTCCGCGAGGAGTCGGCCGATGTGGTCGAGCGCGCGCTGCACGTCCTGTGCCGTGTGCAGCGCGTGGCCGGCGACCACGATGTCGAAGGATGCCTCGGGCAGTCCCTGCGGCACGGGGTCCTGGTCGAGGTCCAGCGTCCGGTAGGTGACGAAGTCATGGGCGCGAAAGCGCCGTTGGGCCCGGGGGAAGTGGCTTTCGGAGATGTCGGTGTACACGTAGTGGGTTCGCTCGGGCGGCAGTACGGGCAGCAGGAGCCCGGTGGTGCCGCCGCTTCCCGCGCCGACCTCCAGGATGCGCAGGGGCCGGTCGGCGGGCCAGGCGCCGACCAGGGTCTCCAGGGCTGTGCGGGCTGCTCGTGCGCTGAACCAGGACATGCCGCCCCCGGTGTACATCTCCTCCAGCAGGGGCCGATTGGTCTCGGTGAGCAGGACGTCCTCAGGGGCGCGGCCTCGCAGCACCTCGGGCAGCTGTGCTCCGCAGGAGCCGAGCAAGGTGAGTTCGACGGCCAGGCTCGGATACCGGTCGGTGAGTTCACGGAAGCGCTCCTGCGGGACGGCAGAGCGCACGATCCGCCACTCGTGGCCGTTGAACGTGACGAGCCCGTGAGATTGCGCGGTCTCCAGCAGCAGACCGAGCAGCTTCACGTATCGGTCCGATACGCCCGTGTCGGTCAGTTCGGCCACCGTGAAACCGTTGGCTCCCGCGTCGGGCAGTACGCTCGCGACGGCCGCCATACCGAAGTGCGCTGCAAGTTCTCGTGCCACGTCAAACGCATGGGCGCGGTCGCCGCGGCGCAAGGACGCGCGCAGCTCGTTCACGCCGGGGCCGCATGCGCGCGCGACCTCATGGGGGCCGGGAAGCGGGCTGGGTCCTGCATCGTGGCCGGGGCGGCAGGCCGCGCGCATCACTGTGACGTGGCGTGCGCCGGCGGTGGGAGGCTTGTCGATCCGCCGCAGCCGGACGCCTTCCAGGAGCAGGCAGACCTGCCCGTCGGCGTCGAGGACGGTGAGGTCCAGGAGCGACTCACGAGTGGACCGGGCCCGGATCCGGGCGTGGAAATAGCCGGTGGCAGGCAGCGGTTGCCATGCGCGGACCCGGTCGAGGGACGCGGGAAGATGCGGAATCCCCTGCACGGCCAGGTCTTCGATCAGGACGAGGCCGGTCTGGACGGCTCCGTCCAGCAGAGCGGGGTGTGCCTCGTAGCCGGACAGATCGGCCTCGGTGGTGTAGCGGGTCAGAGCCTGGCCCTCGCCGATGAGGAGATCGTCGCTCAGCACGAGGAAGTCCGGGCCGTACCGGACACCCGCTCGCTCGATCCCGCGGTAGAACTCCTGCGGCGTCCGGCGCTCGGTCAGCCCGGCCGCGAGAGCGTCGACGTCGATGCGTTCGGGCCGGGGTTCGAGCAGCCTGCGGGCCCGTCCCCGGGCATGCTCCTGCCAGGCATCACTACCCTCACCGCAGCTGGCGATCCGGGCCAGACCGTCGTCCGTTGTCAGCGTGGTCTGGATCTGGACCTGCCGACTGTCGTCGAAGGGCAGTACGAGCGCTCGGGGGATGGTGAGGTCGGTTACCTCTACGGCAGTGCTCCAGGCCCGTCGGCCGGCGGCCAGCATCATCTCCGTGAAGCCTGTTGCGGGCATGAGCACCGCATCGGCGATCTTATGGCCGGCCAGCCAGGGAGCGCGTGCGGGATCGAAGACGCCGTGCCAGGTGGGTTCTGCCACGGTCGCGCGTTCACCCAGCAGAGGGTGGTCGGTGCTGCCGTCACCGCAGCGGCGCACCCAGACAGCCGGACTGCCGTTCCAGTGGGACTCGCGCTCCCAGGGGTAGGCAGGCAGATCCACCACGCGGCCGGGCTGCGGAAAGAAGGCGTCCGTGACGCCCCGGGCCCCCGCCGCCACGAGATGACTGACCGCGGTGCGCACCGCCACCGGGCCAGGAATGTCCCGGCTGACGGTGGGCACGACGGTGACCCGGGAGAGCCCCTGGGCATGTGCCGAGCGCCGCAGATAGCTGCTCAGCACCGGATGCGGGCCGACCTCAAGGAAGATGTCGCAGCCCAGTTCGCGCAGGTGCCCAACCGCCGACGCGAACTGCACCGGGTGGCGCAGATTGCGCCACCAGTACGCCCCGTCCATCTCGGGACCGGCCAGCACCGTCCCCGTGGTGGCCGACGCGTACGGGGTGTGCGCGCGGTGGGTCTTCAGGCCGGCCAGTGCTGCCAGCAGGCCGTCCTCCAGGCCGTCCATGGCATGGCTGTGGAAGGCATATTCCAGGCCCAGGTCCTGGAAGAAGACGTCCTGTTGCCGAAGGTCCTGGCCCAGTGCCGCCAGGGCGGCCTTGTCACCGCTGACCGTCACGTCCCGCGCGGTATTGATCCCGGCGATCTCCAGCCGCCCGGCATACGGCTCCAGCAGCAGTCGGGCGGAATCCTCATCCGCGCCGACCGCCGCCATGCCCCATTCCCCGGCCGTCGACGCCTGGGCTCGCGAGCGTGCCACGACCACCTGTGCCGCCGCGTCCAGTTCGAGCACACCGGCCGCCCATGCGGCGGCCATCTCACCGGAGCTGTGCCCGACGACGCCGGCCGGCCGGACCCCGAAGCCCTTGAGCATCGCGACGAGCCCTACCTGCACGGCGAACAGCAGCGGCTGGGCGACATCGGTGGTCTCCGGCCGTCGGCGTCCGGCGTCGGCGGCCAGTTCCTCCAGCACTGACCAGCCCAGGTGTGGGCGCAGCGCCTCGTCCGCATCGGCCACCGCCTCCCGGAAGACGGGCTCGGCCGCCAGCAGGTCCGCCCCCATCCCGGCCCACTGCGAGCCGTTGCCGGAGAACGCCAGCGCCACCTGCCCTCGCTCGGCAGCGGCCGTCAGAGCACCCGCGACATGCTGCTCCCCGGAGGCCAACCGGCGAAGGATGTCGGCGGCTTCGACGGGGTTGTCCGCCAGCGCCGCTGCCCGGTGTTCGTGGTGGCCGCGCCGACGGGAAGCGGTGTATGCCAGGTCGTAGTAGTCCTGCTCGGCGCAGGTGTCGAGGCGCTCGGCCATACGACCGGCCGCCGTGACAACCGCCTCGGGGGTACGGGCTGACACCATGACCGGCAGCGGACCTGTTACATCGCGATATGCGGCCGGCTGGCGTTCGGGCCCGGCGGCGAGGACGACATGAGCATTCGCGCCTCCAAAACCGAAGGAGTTCACCCCGGCCACGGGCCGCCCGCCCGGTGACTGTTCCAGAGGGCGGGTTTCGGTGACGGGGGCGATCTGCAGGCCGTCGAAGTCGATCTGCGGGTTCAGCGGGAGGGCATGGAGGTTCGCGGGCACCCGCCGGTGCCGCAGGACCAGCATGGCCTTGAACATCCCGGCCATGCCGGACGCCGGTTCCAGATGGCCCAGTTGGCTCTTGACCGACCCCACCGGGAGCACCCGGCCCGGCGCCCGCCTCACCCCGAGGGCCTGCCCGACGGCACGGCACTCCGTGGGATCTCCGGTCGGCGTACCGGTGCCGTGCATCTCCAGATACGCGACATCGTCGGCCTCGACGCCCACCGCCTCGTACACCTCGCGCAACAGCGCCGCCTGAGCTTCCGGGCTGGGCTGGGCCAGCCCCGGTGTGCGCCCGTCGGTGTTGACGGCACTGCCGAGGATGACCGCGTGCACACGGTCACCGTCCGCCAGCGCACGGGACAGCGGTTTGAGGACCGCGAGACCGCCCCCCTCGGCCCGTACATAGCCGTCCGCCGCCGCGGCGAAAGTACGGCAGCGCCCGGTGGGGGACAGCATTGACGCCTTGGCGAACCCCAGGAACTCGAAAGGGCTCAGCAGGACGTGGACCCCGCCCGCCAGCGCCATCCCACAGCGCCCGGTGCGCACCGCCTCGCAGGCGTGGTGCAGGGCGACCAGCGCGGAGGAACATGCGGTGTCCACCGCAAGGCTGGGCCCATGCAGGTCAAGAAAGTACGAGACCCGGTTGGCGACGTTCGACAGGGCGCCACCCGTCATCGTGTAAGGATCGGTCGACATCTCCTGCAGCCCTTGCATCACCCCGAAGGACGGGCTGGAGACGCCCGCGTACACCGCCGTGTCGGACCCGGCGAGCGACGCGGAGGCGATACCGGCGTCGTCCAGCGCCTCCACCGCCATTTCCAGGAAGAGCCGCTGCTGCGGATCCAGACGCCCGGCCTCACGCGGCGACATCCCGAAATACCCGGCGTCGAAACCATGGATGTCGTCCAGGAACCCACCGGCAACGGTGTACGTCTTCCCCGGCCGCCACGCAACGGGGTCGAGCCAGCGATCCGGGTCGAACCGGTCCCGCGGTACTTCACCGACCAGATCCCGCCCCTCGACGAGCGCCGACCACAGCCCGTCCAGCGTGCTGATCCCACCCGGCAGCCGGCAGGAGGCACCCACTACAGCGATGGGGACACCAAGGTCAGGACGGTGCGACTTCATGGCTGCTCCTTGTGGCTCGGCGTCATCGACCTGGGGGGGAGGTCGGTTTCACGAAGGGGAGAGGTCGGGGAGGCCCTGCAACAGCACCGGGTCGACACGGTGCATCGGCATGAGGAGGTACAGGGCGGCCGCGTCCAACCTGGGGTTGTATCCGGGTTCTCCGCACACCCACGCGCCGAGCGTGAGGGCACCGCGCACCAGAGGCGGAATCAGGCAAGGGTCCGGTGGCGCGGTTACGTCACTCCGGCGCAGGGGCGTCCGTGGGCTGACCCGGTACTCCGCAGGGCACAAATGCCCAGGAGCGACCAACTGCCATACTCTGGAGGCCAGTTCACCGCCATCCCCGAGCGGTACCATGCACTTTCCGCCGACCCATGCATGGCCGGCCGCAAGGACGTATCGGGCGACGCCGAGCGTCAGTAGCGGAACGAGGACACCACCGCGGTGAGCCGGATGGAGGCAAGCCCTGCTGATCTCCACCAGGTCACCGTGGAGCCGCGCCTGCCCGCTCAGATCGAAGTCCGCCTCGGCGTCGAGACGCCCAGCGGCTGCAGCACTCCGGGGCAGCAACAGCCGACAGGTGCCGACGACAGCTCCGGTACCCGTCTCGCGTACGAGCAGGTGGTCGCAGTGCTCGTCGAGGCCGTCCATCTCATGGCCGTCAAGCGGTGTACCGGACCGAGCCCCCAACTCCTCCACGAACACCAGGTGGCGGAGCCGCTGGGCAGCCCGCACGTCCTGCACGTGCCGTGCCAACGACAGCGTGTAGCACGAGTTCTGCCCGGCCGAAGAGGGGCTTCCGGCAAGTTCAGGCGAGGCCACAGTGAACGTCCCTTTCACGAGCCCGTCTCGCATGAGCGGACCACCGGGGTGAGGATGTCACCGGCAGCCGACGGCGGCGTCCACCGTGACACGCAGTAGCGCGATACGACGGGAGATCCGTCGTCTTACTCCGGGAGAGGGACCGTTCGGGGGATCCATTCACCTGCTCGTCCCGTCCCGCGTGTTGGCGTCCGTGGTGTGCGAGCAGGATCTGACACTGGATGCACCCCCTGCCGGAACTCCCTCCTCCCCCCTGCCGTCGCCGTCAGGCATGGCCGGGGCCGGCTGCCGTGGCCAGGGCTGGGAGGTAGCCCTCGCGCTGGCCTTCCGCGGTGGGGTGGTAGGCCACGTCCGCGGTGAGGAGTGACGGAGCATGGATCCACGGGTCCGCGGAGCAGATCTCGTGGCCGGTGAAGGCGGCCGTGACGTCGGCGAAGACGTACCCGTGCGCGCGGGCGCGACCCCGGGTGACGCTGTTGAGGTGGTCGGCTGCGGTGTTGAGCGCGGACTGTTCCCGCCCGCTCACCGGCCCCATCAGGCAGGTGTCTTGGGTGAACAGGTGCGGGTAGCCGAGCACCACCACCCGGGCATGTGCGGCCTTGGCCTTGACGGCCCGGTAGGCGGCGTCGAGCTTTCCGGGCAGTTCATGGTCCATGACGTGCTCGGATCGGGCGACGCTCTCCAGGCAGGCGCTCTCACTGTTCAGGGTGCACGTCTTCATGACCTCGGCGAAACCGACGTCGTTGCCGCCGACGGTGATGCTGACCAGCGTCGTGCCGCCGTTGATCCCGGACAGCTGCGTCGCGGTGACATCGGTGCTGCTCGCCCCTGAGCAGGCCGCGAAGTCGAACCGCCCCGGGTGGTGTCCGGCGGCCCACAACGCGGTGTGCGCGAGCGAGCTGCGACGGCACTCGCCACCGGCGTCACCGGCACCGACACCCGAGGCGAACGAATCGCCCAGGGCCGTATAGCCGCCGACAGGGCTGGTCTTCTTGGCCGATTCACCGGTGGCGTGCGCGGCCGGGGCGGCCGCACACGCCAGCAGGAGGGACAACGGGCCTGCGAACGTCACCGCAAGACGGTGGCGCAGCCTGATAGCTCTCGTCATACCTCGCCAACGACGAGGACACGGACAGGACACGGAGCCCACGAGGGCTCACAGCAGCCCCAGGCAGTGTGCCGGACACCCTACGGGCGCGCCCAATGGACTATGCGCCGGGAGCGCGCCGACCCGCACAGACAGGTGGCTCCCCGCCGGGCCAGCTGCCGCTCACCTCCAACTCCCTTTCCGCGAGCGCCGCCCCCCACAACGGCTGAGCAACCTTGCCCACATTCAGATCTGTCAATCCCTTCGCGCCGTGGAGATCTTTCAAGCGGCCAGCTCCATGGTGGGGCCGGCTTGATGGTCTCGTTCGTAGTCGGTCCGGCTCCGGTATCCGCACACGCTGTGTAGCCGACGGGTGTTGTAGAAACCGGTGGTCCAGGTGGCGGTCTTCAGCCGTGCTTCGGTGCGGGTGGCGAGGGGGTGCCGATGGAGGTACTCGACCTTGAGCACGCTGTTGAACGCCTCGCTGACGGCGTTGTCGAAACATGAGCCGGCACGGCTCATGGACTGGGTCACGCCGAGCCGGCGGCAGGCCCGGCGGAAGCGCCGGGAGTGATATTCGCTGCCGCGGTCCGAGTGGAAGATCACGCCTCTGACGCCGCCGCCGCGGGTGGCCGCGGCCATATGCAGGGAGGCGACGACCAGCTCCGCGTCGTGGCGCTCGCCCATCGCATAGCCGAGCAGGCGTCGCGAGAAAAGATGGATCACGGTGGCCAGATACAGCTTGCCCTCGCCGGTGACGATCTCCGTCATGTCCCCGGCCAGACCTGGTCCGGGGCATCGGCGGTGAAGTCGCGGCGCACGAAGTCCGGGAACACGGGCCGCTTGCCCGGTCTGGTCGGCCCCCGGCGCCTGCGGATCTTCCGTCCGGTCAGGTCGAGTCCGGCCATGAGACGGGCGACGGTGTTCACCGACACCCTCCAGCCCTGGCGCACGAGCGTGATCCGGACCTTCGGCGAGCCATACGTGCCGCCCGAGGCGTCGAAGATCTGCCTGATCGCGTCGGCCAGTTTCCCGCGCCGCACCTCGCGGCCAGTGACGGGCTGGTGGCGCCACTTGTAGAACCATGACTGGCTCACGCCCAGGGCGCGGCACGTCAGGGTGTGCGGAATGTCCTGCTGGGCCTTGCAGTTGCTAATCACCCCGGCCACCTGGGCCGGGGCCGCCGCAGCTACTTCACCCACAAGGCCATTCAGTGTTTGAAGACATCGCGCTCCATCCCCAGCTCCCGTATCCGCTTGTTCTTCTCGCCCATCTCCCGCCGCAGCCGCTTCAGCTCGGCCCGCTCCGACTCCTTGACCGGGTTGCCGGGCGCGGCCGGCGCGGGCCGGTCGGAGGATGCCGAGCTGTTACGCCGCCACCGCGACACCCAGCTGTGCAGCGTGCCGGACCGGACACCGAGCTCCTCGGCGACCTCCGGGATCGGCCTGCCCGTCTCGATCACGATGCGTACAGCACCGCCACGGAACTCGGCGTCATACACCCGTTGCGTGGATTCCATGAGCCTCAACTCCCCCTGCAATCACGGACTCCACGCTACGAGGGGAGGGACACCGGGTGGGCTCCCCTGGAAGCCGTCGACCCGCGCACCATCGAGCCGGGCAAGCCCGAGGCAAAGACGCCCCGATCCCAGGCACCGCGGAGATAGCGCACGCCAGCTGAGGACTCGTGCCAGGCTCCATCCCACTCGATGGGGATGTACCCCACACCAGTCCGCCCGACGGGCGTGACCGACGAATCGGTATCCGCGCAGAGCCAGCCACCGGGCCTGGCTGCTTCCCGGCGCCGAACATGGCCGTCGACAGGCCGACGAGCAGCTCGCGCGCCCAGCTACTACCGGCTTCAGTGTGCAGACCACCAGCGAGAGGCCTGTGGCCGGGTGTCGGGTCACGTTGCCGTGCCCTGGCTACCCGACCACGTGTGGCCGGGTGCCGTGGCTCTGGTGTCGGGGTTCGGGCTGGTTGGTCAGCGTTCGAGGAGGGCGATGCGGATGGCTCGTTCGACGGGGGCGGCGGTGTTGGCGTTCCCCCCGGTGTCCTTTGCCGTGCCTTCGGCACGTTGTTGCGTCCTGTGGCAGTTGGTCGGCTCCACGCTTGAGCAGTTCACCCTGCCCAAAGATCAGAGGTAGGGAAATCCCCCTGCCAGGTGGGGTGTTCGTCCCAATGCGCCGAGCCTGCCGGGACCAGCAGAGTCCAGACATGAACTTTTCTCGGCTCCATGGAAGGTCAGCCAAGCGCGGTGTGCTCGCTCTGGTGTGCACCGTGACCGTACTGACAGGGGCAGGGTGCGGCACTGACCCTCAGCGGTCCTCCTCGCCCGCCTCCCCTGTCGCGTACCAACAGCCCGCAGCACGTGGTTCGGTGATCTCTGCAACCCCGGTGGCGGACTTGAGCGCCAAGGAGGTCGCGGCTCGTTTGGGAAAGGCCGGCATCGATGCGGCACAGGTCCGCTACGGCGTCCGGGCCCACCGGATCGTCTATCGCACCGTCGACATCAACGGCAAGTCCACCACCGCGAGCGAGCTGGTCGCGATGCCGATAAGCGACGTCCGCGATCTTCGGGTGGTGTCCTGGCTGCACGGCACGCAGGTGTACCGAGGGGAGGTGGCCTCGGTGAACGACGAGTCCACCGACCGGGCCACGGCGTTGCTGTTCGCCTCGACCGGCCGGGCGGTGTCCGCACCGGACTACCTCGGCTTGGGAAAGGGCCCTGGGATCCATCCGTACGGGAACCCGGAGGCGACCGTCAGCGCGTCGGTGGATGCCTTACGGGCGGCTCGTGCCTTCGCCCGCCAGGATGGTCGCACGCTCGACCGGCGTGTACTGGTCAGCGGGTTCTCCCAGGGCGGACCGGCCACGATGCTGGTCGGGCGGGCCCTGCAACAGGGCGTCGACCCGTACTTCCGTCCGGGGGCTCTGGTCCCGGTCTCCGGCCCCTTCGACCTGAGCGGTTTTGAGGCGGCCGCAGCAGCCGACAAGGTGGCCCGGTCATCCCTCTACCTCGCCTATTTCACCACCGCGTGGAACCGGATGTACGGCCTGTACGACACGGCGGACCAGGCATTCCGTGCCCCCTACGACAAGAAGGTGGACACGCTGTTCGACGGCAACCACCAGGCGTCGGAGATCGCGGCCGCGCTGCCGGCGACCTCGAAGGACCTGTTCACCGATGAGTTCCTCCAGAAGGTGCGCAAGCCCACGGGGATTCTGCAACGGAAGCTGCAGGTGATGGACAACACCTGTGACTGGAGGTCCTCAGTCCCGGTGCACCTCTTCCACGCCAGGGGTGACAAGGACGTCTCCTTCGCGAACGCCCTGTACTGCCAACGCCAGCTGGCCTCCCACGGAACTGTCCAGCAGCTAAGCGATGTCGGGCAGTTCGACCACTCCACAACCGTCCTCAAGGCCCTGCCACAGGTGGTGCGCGAGTTCGACTCCGCCCGCTGACCCGGCCCGCGATCGGCTGGCGGCCACAGCGCGCTCGAACCCCTGGCTGAAACACACGCCAACACTCGGCACGTAGCGCGGTGAAAATCTGCCACCACACATGAGATCGAGTGTGAGAACCCGTCAGCCCGAACGCGACCCGACGACTCGTCCGTCTTGCTCCCGTGTCCTTTGGGCCGAACAAAGGACACGGGAGCAGAGAAAGGGGCATTCGCGCTGAGGGCCTACAGTCGAGTTGGGCGCGATGGTTGTCAAGTCAAGTCCCATAAGGGGCAGCGGTCCGTGACCCGTGACTACTGGGCGGCTACGACGGCAGGGCAACTGCCCTGCGAGTCCCATCTGGAACGGCACCACGCAATGCTGATGGACTTCGATCCGCAGGTCACGGGCCTGGTCGGCCAGCCGTTCCGACTGTTCTGACCGGGGCGGCGGGGCCGCCGGGGACACGTCCCGGATTTCTTCGCTCGGCTTGATAACGGTGGTGGACTCGTGGTGGACGTCCGTCTGCATGAGCACATCGAGCCGGACGGTGCGGAGGCGTTCGCGGCGACTGCACGGGCCTGCGAGCTCGCCGGATGGACCTTTCGCCGAATGGGGGGCGATCGATCCGGTGTTGCTGGCGAACATCAGATGGCTGGCCGGCTATCGGCACCCGCGCAACCACCGGGAACCCGCGGCCTCGGAGCTGGCGGCGGCATTCGCCGAACCAGGAGCCCTGTTGGCCGGAGCCGAGCGGGTCGGCGACCGGCTGGCGGTGCTGCCGGTCCTCTATCACTTGCTCTGGCGCCGGAGTCTGGAAGTCGACCTGGAATCAGGGATGTTGGGACCGCGTAGCATGGTTCGCCGGGCGGTGAAGGCCAGGTCCCGCCGGCCGCACTCCACCCTGGACAGGCGGCTGCGCCCGCAGATGGGCCTGTACCGGGCCGTCCTGGCCGAGCGTCGGCGTCCGCGCTACGTAGACAGCGCCCAAGCCCCCACGGTCTCCAGTACCGCCCACAACCGGTCCAATTCACCGATGTCGCACACGGTGTCACCGGCCGCCCGGATCGCGGCAATACGGGTGCGCGCCTGCTCAATGTCCATGAAGCAATCACTCCTTATCGGGTTCTGCCGTAACGCGCCTGGCGCTGAGGCCACTTGACGGGATGTCATGTCACTGCACCAGTCCTGCTGTGGCCTGTTCAGCCCGCCGTACAAGCTCGGCCGACTTCGGGTCGACAGCGGCAAGGAGCTCCTCGGCCGGCACTGTCACGTCGAGTTGGGCCCGTGAGACGATCTTGGGGTTGAGTGTCTCGGGGAGGGGGGCTGGTCGTGGAGTCCGCAGCGCCGTTTACCGGGGCCACCGATACCCGGTGGAGCCCATTTCCCACTGCGTGTGGCTGTACTTCCGGTTCCCGCTGTCCTACCGCGAGGTCGAGGAGCTCATGCTGGAACGCGGCGTCGAGGTCTCCTACGAGACCGTCCGCCAGTGGTGCGCCACGTTCGGGCAGGACCACGCGAACCGGCTGCCTCGGCGCCGCCCGCGGCCCGGCGACAAGTGGCACATGGACGAAGTCTTCATCCGTATCCATGGACGCCAGCACTACCTGTGGCGGCCGTTGACCAGGACGGCAACGTCCTCGACATCCTCGTGCAGCCCAAGCGGAACGCGCAGGCCGCGAAGAGGTTCTTCCGGCGCCTGCTCAAGGACCCTGAGTACGTGCCCCGTGTGATCGTCACCGACAAGCCGCGCAGTTACGGCGCCGCCCACCGCACCGTCATGCCCTCGGTGGAGCCGCTCGCCGACGTATCTGAACAACCGCGTGGAGAACAGCCACCAGCCCACGAGGCAGCGCGAGCGCGCGATGAAACGCTTCCGCCCAGCCGGCGGAGCACAACGGTTCCTTTCCGCCTTCTCCGGAATCTCACCCCCGCTTCCGGCCCCGCCGCCACCTGCGCGCCGCCCACGCCTGCCGCACCGACATGACCGACCGCTTCCGCACCTGGACCCAGGCCACCGGACGCCCCGCCGGCGCCTGACCCCGGTACGCCCGGGGCACAACTACACCCTGACACACCATCAGACCACCCCGACCTCAACAACGCGACAAGGCCCTTGGGAGTAATTCGGGCGGTGCTGGTCAGACAGTGAAATGAGAGGGGTCGTACAGGTGGGCGTTTCTGCTTGTCCCGTTCGAGTGACAGGCGCATGTCTGCCCACCGAGTCGGGCAACCATGCGATGGCTCGAACAATCCACTGGGTCAAGCCCCACTGCCTGGACAGTAAAGGGAACCTCATGCGCCGTATCGCCGCAGTTATCCTCGGAACTGCCTGCATCTTCGGACTCACCATCACCACCGCCATGGCTGTCCCTTCCGACGGGCCCTTCGGCGACGTCGGTGACAAAGTGCTCATGCTCCCCGGCTTTCATGGCGTCCGGTAGTTCTGAAACGCGGGCCCTGTTCATGTTCAGGATCCTGGAAGGCGCCCTGTGGTGGCAGCGGGGCGGGCGGAGTCGTTGGTCCAGCCGTCCTCGAAGGTTGGGGCAAGCAAGTTCTCGTGGTGGGGGCGGGTTGGCCGGTCACCGGTCCTGCGCCAACTTGTAGAGCTCGGCGAACAACCCGACGTACGCCCGGATCATCGCGCTCGACGTGGTCGCCCAGGCCGAGCAGCAGGCCAAGCAGGGAGGCATCGATCAGGGCGTGGGCCACCTGGCGCCGGGCCATCGACACCACGACCGGGGTGAAGTCCACCCCGCGGCACCCTGCTCAAGTCGAGCGTTGACGCTCCTTTAGGCGGACGACCAGGGCAAGGCCTGTGCTGGTCGAAAACTCAGCCACATTGCTTGGCCTGCAGCTTCGGCATGACCATGATCAGTTCCCGTGCTTGTCCCGCTGGTCTACCGGCTCCTGGTCACGGTGCTGTCCTGGCTGACGCTCCTCGCCCGGTCCTCGGCGTCCAAGGACGCGGAGATCCTCGCGTTCCGGCATGAGGTCGCGATCCTGCGCCGGGTGAGCCCGATGCCGCGCCCGGCGTGGCCGGATCGGGCTGTACTCGCAGCCTCGCCCACATCGGGCCGAAGACGCTGCGTGGGCACCGGATCGTCACCCCGGACACGCTGCTGCGCTGGCACCGCGAGCTCGTCGCAGCGAAGTGGCGCCAGCCGAAACCGCCGGGACGCCCGCCGATCCCCGCCAGGCTCGCGGAGCTGATCCTCCGACTCGCCCGAGATAATCGCCGGTGGGGCGTGGTGCGCATCCAGGGCGAGCTGCGCCAGCTCGGGCACCGGGTCGCGGCCTCCACGATCCGCAAGACCTTGGCCGCCCACCGGATACCGCCACCCGCGGCCCGGGACGATGCGTGAGCCCGGAACGCCTTTCCGATCCCGCCCGTCCACCCACTTGGCGAGCGCCTCAATTGCCGGAATGGCCTTGCCGCCAATGAAGTTGACGACGTTCGTCTCAAGCGTCCGCTTGAACTGCTCGATCTTGGTCGATGCGTTGTCGCGCATCGCGTCGCCGGCCTTGTCGGTGGCGCCCTTGACCGCGCCGAGCGCCTTCACGGCGGTCGCCCGGTCCAGCTTGTAGAGCGCCCCCTGAAAGTCTTCGGCCTTGGTGCCGAAGAGGGCGACGGCGGTCGCGTTGCGTTCCGCCGGGTCCTTGATGGCCTTGATCCGCTGGAGAACATCACCGAGGGCTTTGGAGGCGGCCGGCCGCTCTTGGTGAAGGTGGCGGCCATCGTGTCGGCGTTGAGGCCGATCGACGTGAACGCGTCGACGGACGTCTTGCTCATGTCCTTCGAGCGGATCGCGAATTCTTTCAACGCGTCGGCGACGGTGTCCGCATCACGTGCTCCGCACTGGAGGCCCTGCTGCATGAGGCCCATCGCGGTCTGCGCGTCGATCCCCAAGTCGCGGAACTGCGTGGGGTATTCGGAGAAGGTGTCGAGGAGTTCCTCGGCCGCGTTCGTGCCGTTCTGCGAGCCCCGGACAAGGACGTCCATCGCCTCGTCGGCGGACTTCGCGATGCCGGATTGCAGCATCGTTCCGACCACACGCGAGACGTTGCCGACGTCCTCGCCCATGACCGCGGCGGTGTCGGCAACGCGCTTGCCCATCGTCTGGACCTGCGCCTGCGTCGCCTCGGGCGGCAGAAGGCCGTTTTGGGCGATGCCCTTGATGACCTCGGCGCCGTCCTCGACCAATCGACGATCGCCCCGGAGTACAGGGCGCCGGCGACCCTGCCGTACTTGGCCGCTACCGGGCCGGTGGCGCCGAGCTGGGCCTGGAGCTTGCCGGCGACCTTCTGCCGGTCCATGGCCTCGTGGCGTCACGCTGCTCGGCCCGGTCGTCGCCGACCACAGCAGCCAGGCCAAGGCCGGTTCGGGCTTCGGCAAGGCGGCCTTCACCGTCGACTGGGACAACGAGCAGGCCATCTGCCCGCGCGGGGCCACAAGTGTGTCCTGGACCGAGCTGAGGATGAAGGAGAACACGTATCTGCAGGCCCGGTTCGCCGAGGCAGACTGCCGTCCCTGCCCGGACCGCACCCAGTGCACCACCTCCGCGACCCGGCCCCGCTCCATCGCTGTGCTGCCCCGAGCGCTGCACGAGATCCAGACGCGCAACCGGCTCGACCAGCAGACCGAACAGTGGCAGCGCCGCTATGCGATCCGCGCCGGCATCGAGGCCACCCTTTCGCAGAACGTCCGAGCACACGGGCTACGACGTTCCCGCTACCGGGGCCTGGCTCGCACCCACGTCCAGCACGTCCTCACCGCGATGGCCTGCAACGTCGCCCGCCTCGCCGACCGGATCGACACCACACCCAGAACACGACGCCGGGCCACGCACTTCCGCACTCTGTGCTCAGCCACCGGATGACCTGGCCGACATCACCAGCAGAGTCCTGGTATTGCCTCTAGGGCCGTGGAGGACTGTCGGCGCGAGATCCGGCGCCGGGTGTCCGGAGAGCGCCGGTTCATTCGAAATCCCGGATGGCGTAGGGGACTTCGGTCGCAAGTGTTGTCACATGCGTTGACTTCTGCGCTGGGCGCCCCTTACGTTCAGCGCCGTTGTGTCCGATAGTTCGACAGGTGTTCGAGATATCGAACTTCTGTGATGGGGAAACGGTTCGGCGTCCGAAAGGAGCCTGATGCTCCGAACTTCCCGCATTCCAGACGCAACGTGCCCGCGGGGAAACGCTGACCGAGGACGGATGATGGACATCACAAGACGACAGTTCGGCCGGCTCACCGTGGTCGGTGCCGGTGCCGGTGCCGGTGCCGGTGCCGGTGCCGGTGCGCTCGCGCTGACGGGCCTGCTGCCATCGGGCCGAGCCGCGGCGGCCACACCTCCGGCCGACGCGTGGGGCGACCAGGGCGGCGACCAGGGCGACGGCACCTACGTCAACCCGATCACCCCGGCCGATCTTAGCGACTGGGAATGCATCCGGGAGCGTGCGCAGCGGCAAGGGGCCCGAGGTCTCCGGCGCTTCGGCGGCGGACGATGCCCCCGTGATCCAGTGGCCCTCGATCAGCAGGCCCGCCCAGCAGTGGGCCTTCCAGCCACGGGCGACGGCTACCACACCCTCACCTGCGTCAGCAGCGGCAAGGCGCTCGACGTGGCGGGGCCTCGACGGCGGACGGCGGGGCGGTCGTGCAGATGACCACCGACGGCCGGGCGAGCCAGCAGTGGCAGCTGCGCCCCGCAGCCGGCGGCGAGTTCGTCCTGGTCAACCGCCTCAGCGGCAAGTCCTCGACGTCAAGGGCGGCAGTACGGCCGACGGCGCCGCGCTGATCCAGTACTGCGACGTCGGCAGCTCCAACCAGCGATGGTCCTTCCCGCGCGTCACCGGCTAGCGGCTCCTGTGGCTCGGGAGCCACCCCGGCAGTCGCGACCCGGCACCACAACGACCGAGCAAACACTCTCTCGTCACCGAAAGGCGCAAGATGTCGTCCTCAGCCAACAGGCCCTCAGCCAACAGGCCCTCAGTCAGCAGACGGAGGCTTCTGCACATAGCCGGGGCCACCGCCGCGGCCGCTGCCACCGGGCCCTTCATCGGCGGCTCTTCCGCCCGCGCCGCGACCCCCTCCGCGCGGACCGCCGTCGGAGTTCTGGCGCAGCCTTTCGAGCTCGGCCAGGTCCGGCTCACCGCAAGCCGCTGGCTGGACAACCAGGACCGTACGCGGAACTACCTGCGGTTCGTCGATGTCGACCGCCTGTTGTACAACTTCCGTGCCAACCACCGTCTGTCCACCAACGGCGCGGCTGCCACCGGGGGATGGGACGCGCCGACGTTCCCCTTCCGCAGCCACGTCCAAGGGCATTTCCTCACGGCATGGGCGCAGTTGTACGCCGTGACCGGGGACACGGTCTGCCGGGACAAGGCGACGTACATGGTTGCCGAGTTGGCGAAATGCCAGGCGAACAACAGCGCCGCCGGTTTCAACGCCGGGTATCTTTCCGGCTACCCCGAGTCCGACTTCACCGCTCTTGAGCAGCGCACCCTGGCCAACGGCAACGTGCCGTACTACACCATCCACAAAACGCTCGTCGGACTGCTGGACGTATGGCGCCACATCGGCAGCACCCAAGCTCGTGACGTGCTGCTCGCCCTGGCGGGATGGGTCGACCTGCGCACCGGCAGGCTGAGCAGTGCGCAGATGCAGGCCATGCTGGAGACCGAGTTCGGCGGCATGAACGCCGTACTGACGGATCTCTACCAGCAGACCAATGACGCGCGGTGGCTCACCGTCGCCCAGCGCTTCGACCACGCCGCGGTGTTCGACCCGCTGGCGTCCAACCAGGACACGTTGAACGGACTGCACGCCAACACTCAAGTGCCCAAGTGGATCGGGGCCGTTCGGGAGTACAAGGCCACCGGTACCACCCGCTACCGGGACATCGCCACCAACGCCTGGAACATCTGTGTCGGCTCCCACACCTATGCCATCGGCGGCAACAGCCAGGCGGAGCATTTCCGTGCGCCGAACGCCCTCGCCGGATATCTGAACAAGGACACCTGCGAAAGCTGCAACACCGTCAACATGCTCACCCTCACCCGTGAGCTCTTCGCGCTGGACCCGGACCGGGCCGTGTTGTTCGACTACTACGAGCGCGCGTGGCTGAACCAGATGATCGGCCAGCAGAACCCGGCCGACGACCACGGGCACGTCACCTACTTCACCCCGCTCAACCCGGGAGGCCGGCGCGGCGTCGGCCCTGCCTGGGGCGGCGGCACTTGGAGCACCGACTACGGCACCTTCTGGTGCTGCCAGGGCACGGGCCTGGAAATGCACACCAGGCTGATGGACTCCATCTACTTCCACCGTGACAACGCGCTGATCGTGAACCTGTTCGTGCCCTCGGTGCTCACCTGGTCGGAGCGCGGGATGACGGTCACCCAGGCCACGTCGTACCCGGACAGCGACACCACGACCCTGCGCGTCACCGGCAACGCCGGCGGAACCTGGGCGATGCGCATCCGCATCCCGAGCTGGACCACCGGGGCCGCCATCAGCGTCAACGGCGTCGCGCAGACCATCGCCACCACTCCTGGCAGCTACGCCACTGTGAGCCGCTCGTGGGCCTCCGGTGACACGGTCACCGTCCGCCTGCCCATGCGGATCATCATGCGAGCGGCCAACGACAGCGCGAACGTCGCCGCGATCACCTACGGCCCGGTCGTCCTGTCCGGCGACTACGGTGACTCCGCGCTCAGCGCCCTCCCGTCGCTGAATACGTCCTCGATCACCCGGACCAGCAGCAGCTCACTCGCCTTCACCGCCACCGCCAACGGCTCCACCGTCAACCTGGGCCCGTTCCACAACGCACACGGCCACAACTACACCGTCTACTGGAACACCAGCGGCACCGGAACTGTCCGCCTCGCCAACGTGGGCAGCGGGCTGGTGCTTGGCATCCAGGACATGTCCACGGCCGACGGCGGCCGCGCTTTGCAGTGGAGTAACTCCGGCACCGCCGACCACGACTGGCAAATGATCACCGACGGAAACGCGGTCCGCTTCCGCAACGCCCACAGCGGCAAGGTGCTCGGCGTCCAGGGGATGTCCACGGCGGACAACGCCACCGTCCTGCAGTGGTCGGACAACGGCACCGCCGACCACAGATGGACGCTGCTCGACCAGGGCGACGGGACCTACAAGATCCGCAACGAGCACAGCGGCAAACTGCTCGCCATCGCGAACAACTCCACCGCTGTCGGCGCGTTCGCGGTCCAGGACTCGGACAACGGTACCGCCGACAACCGCTGGCGCATCGTGCGGAACTAGGGCCTCCACAGCACCCCGAACTCGATTGCAAAACGCAGGAGATGCGCATGTCCGCGGTTCTCTCCCGACTGGCGGCGATCATCGTCACCGTCGGTCTGCTCTTCGCCTCGCAAGTCTTCGGCGCGGCCGTGCACGCTGCTGCCGCCGAACCGGGCTACCTGATGGTGCACTTCACCGGCGACTCCGCGACCGGCCAGATGCTGTACCTCGCGCACAGCACGGACGGCCTGCACTGGAACGATCTCAATGGCGGCGCACCGATCCTGCGCTCCACCGTGGGCACGCGCGGGGTGCGCGACCCCGCGCTGGTTCGCTCTCCCGACGGCAGCCGGTACTGGATCATCGCGACCGATCTGTGTGTCCGCTGCGGCTCCACGTACGAAAAGGGCAGCCCCAACCTCGTGGTGTGGGAGTCGACGGACCTGGTCACCTGGTCGCAGCCGCGGCTGCTCAACGTCGCCGGCGCGATCCCCGACGGGCGCAACGCCTGGGCACCGGAGGCGATCTGGAACCCCGAGACCAACGACTACGTGCTGTACTGGGCGACGAACGCCACCTTGAACGGAGTGCTGAAGTACCGCATCTACTACGCCCGCACCAGCGACTTCCGCACCATCACCACCCCGCGGGTGTACATCGACCCGCCGGGCACCACGCCGGTCGTCGACACCCAGATGACCGAGGTGCCGCCGGGTGTCGGCACCTACCGCTACGTGCGGGTCTCCGGCGACGGCCGGAACACGGTCGAGGGCAGCAACTCGATCCTCGGGACATGGACCGACCTCGGCAACCTCTCCAGCCTGGGCCTCACCGGGAACGTGGTCGAAGGCCCGGTGTGGATGAAGTTCAGGGATCGCGACGAGTGGGCCCTCTACATCGACCAGCTCGGCCAGAACGGCGTGCGCGAATACCGGCCCATTCTGACCGGCAATCCGTTCGAGGTCGGCGGCTACCGGCTTGAGGCGCCGGGGAACTACGACATGGGCGGCACCGCGAAGCGCCACGGCGCGATCATGACGCTCACGGCCGCCGAGGAGAGCCGCGTACTCGCCCGCTGGCCCGACACCCCGGCCAAGCGGCTGCAGTCCTACAACTTCCCGGACCGCTACGTGCGGCACGCGAACGTCGACGTACGCATCGATCCCGACGTCAGCCCCGCTGACGACGCCCAGTTCCGGCCCAGGTCCGGTCTGGCGGGCTCCGGCACTGTGTCCTTCGAGTCGGTGAACTTCCCCGGGTACTTCTTGCGGCATTCCGGCTACGACTTCCAACTTGCCCACAACGACGCCACCGGCCAGTTCGCGGCGGACGCCACCTTCCGGCAGGTGGCAGGCCTCGCCGAGCCGTCCTGGGCGTCGTTCCAGTCGTACAACCACCCCGACCGGTACATCCGGCACTACGCCTTCCAACTGCGCCTCGACCCGATCACCACGGCGACGGGCCGCAACGACGCCACCTTCCGCGTGACGAGCTGACTCGCACGTGACAACCCCCCACCACAGGTGAAGGAGTTCTTCATGACCAAACCACCGCTGATCCGCCGCGCGATACGCGCCCTCCTCACAACGGTCGCAACAGCCATGCTCACCGGCGGCCTGCTCACCTCCGCAGCCACCACCTCGCAGGCCGCCACCCAGGGCCCGTGTGACCTCTATGCCGCGGGCGGTACCCCCTGCGTCGCCGCGCACAGCACCACCCGCGCCCTGTACGGGACGTACAACGGCCCGCTGTACCAGGTCAAGCGAGCCTCCGACAACGCGACCAAGGACATCGGTCCGCTGACTGCCGGAGGTGTCGCCGACGCCGCGCAGCAGGACTCCTTCTGCGCGAACACCAGCTGCGTCATCACCGTCATCTACGACCAGTCAGGAAAGGGGAACAATCTCACCCAGGCGCTCAAGGGCCACTGGCCCGGTCCGGCCGAGGGCGGGAACGACAACCTGGCCAACGCCTTCGAGGCGCCGGTCACCGTCGGCGGGCACAAGGCATATGGCGTCCACGTGGCCCCGGGCACCGGCTACCGGAACAACAACACCCACGGCATCGCCACCGGCGACCAGCCCGAGGGCATGTACGCGATCTTCGACGGCACGCACTACAACGGCGGCTGCTGCTTCGACTACGGCAACGCCGAGACGACCGGCAACGACGACGGCAACGGCACCATGGAGGCCCTCTACTTCGGCAACAGCAAGGGCTGGGGATGGGGCAGCGGCAACGGCCCCTGGGTCATGGCCGACCTGGAGAACGGCCTGTTCTCCGGCGTGAACCGCGGCTACAACGCGGGCACCCCGACCGTCGACCACCGGTTCGTGACCGCCATGCTCAAGGGCGGCCCGAACCAGTGGGCCACCCGCGGCGGCAACGCCCAGTCGGGCGGTCTTTCCACGTACTACAGCGGCGTACGCCCCAACGCCTCCGGCTACAACCCGATGAAGAAGCAGGGCGCGATCATCCTCGGCATCGGCGGCGACAACAGCAACACCGGCCAAGGCACCTTCTACGAAGGCGTGATGACCTCGGGCTACCCCTCGGACGCCACCGAGAACACCGTCCAGGCCAATATCGCCGCCGCCGGCTACAACAGCGGCTCAACCAGCACCGGAACCCTCACCCCCGGCTCCCGCATCTCCCTGAAGGCCACCACCGCGCCCTGCTGCACCTCGCACTACCTGCGCCGCAACGACGCCGACAGCACGGTCGGCATCTCCGCTGTCAACTCCTCAAGCCCGGCCGCCGACAAGGCCGACGCCACCTGGATCGTCCGATCCGGACTGTCGAACAGCTCCTGCCTGTCCTTCGAGTCCGCAGGCAAGCCCGGCCAGTTCCTGCGCCACTACAACTTCCGGCTCTCCGTGAACACCGATAACGGCGCGGCCTCGTTCGCACAGGACGCCACCTTCTGTCCCACGGCGGGCAACAGCGGGGCCGGTCACTCCTTCAAGTCCGCCAACAACCCGACGAAATACGTCCGCCACTACAACTACTCGGCCTACATCGCCTCCAACGGCGGCTCCAACGCCTGGGACTCCACGACCTCGTGGGCTCAGGACACCAGCTGGCTCACAGCGGCTCCCTTGGCATGACGAGCTGACCTGACGAGCGATCCCCGGCGCGGTCTCGCACCCAGGTCTCCCGGGTGTCATGCCACGCACCACCATGCGAGCCACGAACGAGGAGTGGACCGACTCCGGCTGTCCCGTCGCCCGTACGCTCGACCTCGTGGGCGACAGATGGAGCCTGCTCGTCATCCGCGACGCGATGGACGGAGCACGGTCGTTCACCGAGTTCCGGCGCCGCACCGGCATCGCGCGCAACATCCTCACCGACCGGCTCCGCAAGCTCATCGCTCACGGGCTCCTGACCCTGCGAACCGCACCGCCGGGCCGCCGTCAGGAATACGTCCTCACCGAGGCCGGCCACGACCTCTTCCCCGCCATCCTCACCCTTCGACAGTGGGGAGAACGGCACGCTTTCGCTCCCGGCGAGACGCACTCCGTGCTGGTCGACCAGCACGGAGTGACCGTGCCGGAAATCGCGCCGACCGGCGCCGACGGCACCCTCCTTGGTGCTGACACCACCCACGTGCGGAGGACCCCGTAGCAGGCGTCGCGAACCGCCGGCGCGCCGCCGCGCAGTGCACGGCGGCGTCAGCCGGGACGGGAGGTTCAGTGGTGGCGCGGCCCCACTGCGGTCAGTCGCCCGACGTGCTTGCGACCCAACAGGTCAGTTCTCACAGGTCAGTTCGGCGCGCGGCAGGTCCAGTCCCATCGGTCCCAGGCTCAAGGCATGGCGGTGGAACCGCTGAAGCGGCTTGCGATGGAAGCGTCCCTGGTAGGGCCCTTGAGCGATCCGCTCCAAGTCGCCCTTGCCCTTGAGTGCACTCCAGGATCTACCGTCACAGCTACGACCTGTTCGAAGGGAAACCACCGTGCGTTACACACTGTTTGGCAAGACCGGTCTGCGTGTCAGCGAGCTGAGCCTCGGGGCGATGACCATCGGCGACGACATGGGCTGGGGCGCAGACAAGGAGACCAGCGCCAGGATCCTCGACGCCTACGCGGACGCCGGCGGCAATTTCATCGACACGGCGAACATCTACACCTACGGCAGTGCCGAGCGCATCCTCGGCGAACTGCTCGAAGGGCGCCGCGAGGAGTTCGTTCTTGCCAGCAAGTACACCTGCGGGTTCCCCGGGGGTGACGTCAACGCGGCGGGCAACCACCGCAAGAACCTGGTGCAGTCGGTGGAGGCCAGCCTGGAGCGGCTGCGCACCGACCGACTCGACATCCTGTGGGTGCACGCCCGTGACAACTTCACCCCGGTCGACGAGGTGATGCGAGCCCTCGACGACCTCGTACGGACCGGAAAGGTCCTGTACGTAGGTGTGTCGGACTGGCCAGCCTGGGAGATCGCGCAGGCCAACACCCTTGCTGAGATGAGGGGTTGGACCGCATTCGCGGGATCGCAGCTGCGTTACAACCTGCTGGAGCGCACCCCCGAGCGCGACCTGCTGCCGCAGGCGCGGGCCTTTGACCTGGCTGTCCTCGCGTGGGCGCCGCTGGCGGCCGGAAAGCTCACCGGCAAGTACCGCCGAGGTGAGACGGGACGCCTCGACGCCTGGGGCGACAAGCCGAACGGGCAGGAGGAAGAGGTCATCACCGCCGTCATGGAGATCGCCGAGCAGGGCGGCTGGAGCCCGGCCCAAGTGGCCCTGGCCTGGCTCCTGAACCGCCCGGGCAACATCGTTCCCATCATCGCGGCCACCAAGGAGAGCCAGCTCGCCGACAACCTCGGCTGCCTCGACGTCCGCCTCGACGCCGACGCGGTCGCCCGCCTCGACGAGGTGAGTGCCGTATCCCTCGGCTTCCCGCACGACTTCGTACGGGAGCCGTCCGTGCTCACGAACATCTACGGCGAGCACTGGCCCAAGATCGATGACCGGCGTTCCGTGTATCGCCGTACGGCCACCGACGTTCGCTAGCTCCGGACTTCGCGAGTCACTGCCTTGCATAGTTCCCGGTCCTGATCACGTGCTGAACTGATCGCAGTTCAGTGGGGTGCCGCAACTCGGGCTGCTGCGCTGGTCGATGACTGGCCGACTGCGATCATTCGTTCTCTCCGCACGGATGACCAGGGGGCACGGATCAGGCCGTATGGCCGCACCTCCGGCATCTTCCTGCGCATCACGAACTTGGGTTCCTCTTCGCGTCGGCATCGTGCGACAGCAGTTCATCGGCTACTCAGCCTTCCCATCGGGCGTGTTGTTCCTGTAGATGACACTGACCATCGCCATCACCAACCTCCAAGTGAGGCACCTGACGAAGAGGCGGAGCGAAACCGGCCTGAACGGCGCCGGTCTGCTGGGAAGTCATCGGCTTCATCGGGATCATCCTGTCGATCCGGAAACACTCGACGGTCCTCCTGGCGGTGAGCACAGTCCCCATGGCGGGATACCCAGCACGGGGTAGCGTTCTGGCATGACGTCAGCGCTGTCCCGGTGGCCGCCATATCTGATCCATGGCGTGCGCGTGCTGCATCAGAAGCAGAACTGTGCGCCCCATTTCGCGGAGATTGAGGTGGACTTCGAGCCCGCAGCCGAGGGCTTCGACTTCGAGGTAGCCCAGGGGCTCACGGTGGAGTACGAACCTGCCCAAGACCTGCCACTCTTCTTTGCGGCTGCTGCCGTGGGGATCGAGGAGCAGCTGAGCTTGCCCGAGCACGGAGTCGTCATCGCCACTCGGGTCGTGCTCCGGCGTGCTCGCGCCCTTGCGTTCGGCTCTCACGAACTGGCGTTCAAGGTCGCGGGCTACCTCGCCGCGCGTAAGGCCTTGGAGCGTACGGGGTGCCCGCGACTCTGAGCGGTGTACCTCGGACGGCGAGTGGCTTGCTCCGCACTGCCAGCGGGACCTCAGGTGACACCGGGCGTGCTGTCGGGGACGGGGTGACACATAGCCAACTGTGGTGGTGGCAACCACCGTGCTTCGCCCAAGCGAAGCCCCACTCCAGCAAGCCCCTGGTGACAGCTTTCGTGATTCGGCACAGCGAGTGAGGTGTGTCGTGGGCGCGTAGGCAATGTGCGGGTGAGTGCTTCAGCGTGGGAAGCGTCGGTGCACCGCTGCGAGGGTTCCGGTGGTGAGGGCCAGCAGGAGCAGTGCGAGGCTTGCAAAGATCACGGGATTCACCCAGCCCGGGGCCAGCTCGGTTCCCATGCCGTCTGATGTGACGCACTGAGCACTGACCGGCAGCGTCCATCGCGTCACCACGCGATCGCCTGCTGCGCCCCTCGCTGCGCACATCTGATCCGGGTCCAGGATGTAGAACCCCGACATCACGCCCCACGAGTACGCACCGAACGCCGCCGCGCCGGCCATGACCGCCACCAGGGCGGAGGTGGCGACGGCCGGCAGGCGTCCGACCCGGACCGGTCGCTGATTACGGACCCGTAGGACCAGAGCGAGGGCAGCGCCCAGGACAACGCAGGGCGCCAGGAACGGCGCAAAGGCCACCGTGAGGAACAGAAGATCAGACACGTCTGCCCAGACAACATCCCAGGCAGGTGCGGTTCCACCGAGACCGCTGAGCTGGGCAGCAGGAGGCTGCATGCCCGTGGCACAACGGGGCGGGCGCGGGCGGTCGGTGGATGCGAGGCGTCGATGGTCTCGGACTCGGCATGGGGGAGGGGCCCCGCGGCGGAAGGATGAGCAGAAGCGTGACCTGGGCCGATCCGGTGTCGTTGACCGGCCATGAAGAAGATCGGCGCGCTCGCCGCGCTCACCATCGCTGGTCTCGCCCTCGCCACCCCGGCCCACGCCGACAACGGCGACGACGTGGGCCGCCGCATCAATGTCGCCGGCCATCAGCCCCTCTCCACTGCCAACCTCTGCAAGCAGGCACTCGGACTCGTCCCATTGGCCGCACCGTGGACCGACGCCGTGGACGACGCATGCAACAACCGCGACCACATCCACAGCGAACAAAACTAGAGCGGTACGGCCCTGCCCTTGCCGACAACCTCATCCGCCCTGGTGGGAGCCGGTGTGTGAGGTGTACGGGATCTGCTCCGCAGTGTGCGGCTGTTGGTACGCCCGGGCAGGGTGCTGCGACGGCACCGCGACCTGGTCGCACACCGACACGCCGTCGCCTCCATCGAGAACACCAACCGACGGATCCGGATCCTGGGCACAACCTCGCACCCGACCGCCTCCTGGGTGGCGCAGGCCGCGAAGAATTTGGTCATGGAGCTTGAGGACGCCGGCTGCCGGGCGCGGTTCCTGATCCGGGACCGGGACGGGAAGTTCCCTGCTCTGTGCGACGCCGTCCTCAAGGACGCGGAGATCGAGGTCGTGCTCAGCGGCGTCCGGATGCTCCGCATGAACTCGATCATGGAGCGGTGGGTGCAGACCTGCCGCCACGAGCTCCTGGACCGCACGTTGATATGGAGCCAGCGGCATCCCCTGCACGTTCTGCGGGAGTTCGAGCGGTTCTACAACTCCCATCGGCCGCACCAGGGCCTCGCCAACGCCCGATGGCTGTAGCCCTTGCCCGCGCCGATCGTCGATCCGGACCAGATCGCCCACCTCGACATACGACGACGCGATCGACTCGGTGGCATCCTCCACGAGTACGAACATGCCGACGGAACCCGGTGGATGAGATTTTCGGCAAGGACAGCCTGACGGCCGCTCAGGCCAGGTCCGTCAGTTCCTCGGCGTAGATCCGGGAAAGCGGCTGGGGGCCCACGTACTGCTGACAGTTGCACTCGCCTGGCTTGTACTGGCCGGCTTGCTGTCTGCGTCCCAGGCGACGAGAGTTTTCACCCCTTCATGGCACTGGCCTTCTTGGCATGCTTGGCGAGGTGGTGTCCGCAACCACACACCGGCGCGGGCGGCTGGTCCGGGGCATCGAGCGCCAGCCTCTCGCGCCGGGCTCAATGAGCGCCAGCTCGCGCTCATGACGCACCTTCTCAGTCATACGCGCAGGCGACTTCGGATGTCGACAACCGCACCACCGTCATCGCTGGCGGGCCCTGGGCAACGAGCGCTCAACCGCGACAGCAAGGCACCTGTCAGGTTCCGAAATCGGCTGCACGGATGGGCTTGGGGTTCGTCGTCGAGTGCAGGGAAACTGTGGCAAGCGGTCGAGTGCCGACAAGGCCGACAACACCGCCGCCTCCGCCTACCTCAACGTGCCCGACAGGTGGTCCGCCAGCCTGTGGCGCGATGACACCTGGTGTGGCGGATGGGCAGCCCGTTGACGCGGTGTGGCTCTGCGCGGGCATCGCAGCATCAGGGGTTCTTCGGGGCGGGCGTGGGCAGTTGACCGCGTCCACGTACAGTGGGTGATGATCACGTTGTTCCACCGATGGGAGGGAATGGGATGAAGCAGATCCCCTTCGGAGCTCTGTGTGCCGGGCTCGTGGCGCTCGGGACCGTGTTTGGATTCCTGGCGGTCCAGTTGCGTACATCCGGCTATGAGCCCTACGTCCGGGACGTGGCCTTTATCTCGGTCATGACGTACTTCACCGCGGCCATGACTGCGGTGACGTGGGCCCGAGCCCGCCGAAGCCACTGAACTGAGTTTCTTGGCCACAGCGACGGGTGTCAGGAGAAGTGCCCGGCACCCGTCGCCTGTCCAGGACGGGAATCGGGCTGCCGCTCTGCCGGGACCCTTGGCGTACGCGGCGTGTCGCTCGTGTTCGCTTCCGCCGGCATCGAGGGGGAGTTCCAGCAGCGCGTGGGCCCGGGAGACGGCGGCGCGCTCGGCCGCCGGCAGGTGACAGCGGCCAACGGGAGACCGCCCCCGGCCTGGCCGAGGGCGGTGAACTCGGGCCCAGTGGGCATGTGCCGCGAGGGGTCTTTCCCTGGCGGTGTGCCAGCTGAGGGTCAGGCGTGGCTGAGGATCACGGAGCCTTCGCCCTCTTCGAACGTGCTGGTCGGAGGCTCTGGTGTGAAGCTCGGTCAGGGTGCTCGTGCCGGTCGTGGGCGGGAGTCTGCGGTCTTGATCGCCTGACGGGGTGCTCCGGAGCGGCTTCACAGATCCCTCCGCGCCCCTGCCCCGGCGCCGCCTACGATCCACTTCGTGACGGAGTCCGAGATCGCGGAACGGATCGCCGCGCGGCGTGCGGAACTGGACAACCTCGAAGAACAGTTGGCCAAGCAGCTCGCGGAAGTGCGGCCGAGCGCGACGAACTCACCGTCGCCGAACGGGTCTGGCACCGGATGACCGAGCAGCTCGCCGATGAACAAACCGTGGCCGCCCCAGTGACGGCCCAGGTCGCGGGCCGCTCGGTGCTGCTGGTCCCGCACCGGGACAACGGCATGGCCGAGACCGCGCTGCCGCCGGAGTACCAGCGCATCCTGGTCTTCGTCCGCGGGGCCGGGCGCCGGTGGCGACCCGAGCGGTCGGCGAGGCACTGGGCTCGCTCCGCGCCTGTGACAAGCGCGCTGCCGGCCGCCGCCGCGAGCGGCTACGCGGAGCGTAACTACGGTGCCTCCGAGAGCCGTTGAGATCGTGTGACCAAACTCAAAGAACACGCCGGGGACGCCGTCTCCTTGTTTGCAGTGTCGCCTCAACTTGTCCACGAGCACTGTCACCTACCTCGCTGGTCTGCTGCAATCCCAGCTGAAGGCGATCGGCTCCCCGTCCAGATCGCTGCCGTCGGGTCGGATCGCGGTGCTGGTCCTGGCCATGCTGCGGCTCGACCAGCGCCTGCTCGTCCTGGCCGACGGCAACAGCGTGCCCGAGTCGACTCTGCGGCGCTGGCACGACGAGATGCTCTCACTGCTCGCCGCCAGGGCGCCGCGCCTGGACCGCGCCCTGCGCACGATAGCCAAGCGAGGCGGACAGGTCGTGCTTATCGACGGCACTCTGATCCCCACCCAGCACCGCACCGGAGCGCAGGACCGGCCCAACTACGCCGGTAAGCACCACCGCCAAGGCCTGCACTTCCTCGCCCTGACCGACGAGAGGGGCAGGCTGATCTGGAATCTGCCGGCCGGCCGGGACGGGCCCACGACGCCACCGCCGCCCGCCACGACAAGATCGTCGAGCCCTTGAAGGCGGCTGGCCTCGGCGCGCTCGCCGACCTGGGCTTCCTCGGCGTGGACGACCCGACAACCCAGACGACCTGGTCATCGTCACCGGTTGCAAGGCCACCCGCGCCCGCAAGCTCACCCCCGGCCGGAGGCAGGCCAACCGCGTCCAGTCCGCCGGACGCGCCCCGTCGAACACGGCTTCGCGAACCTCAAGGCATGGCGTGTCCTCACCAAGCTCCGCACCGACCCCGGCCGCGCCACCGCCCTCATGCGCGCCTTGCTCGTCCTGACCAACCTTGAGGTCAACCGGTGACGGAAGATCAAGACCGGAGACTCCCGCCCCCGCGATCAGCGCGAGCACGCCCACGGAGCGTCACGCCAGAGGCTCCGACCAGCACGTTCGAAGATGGCGAAGGCTCAAGGACGGTGTACTCAGGACCATCGGCGCCCCGAGGCCGAGAGCCCCGGGGCGCGAGTGTCAGCGGACTCCGAGGGCGCGGGTGGTGAAGGTCGCTACCAGGGCCGGGTCGTTGAAGGCCGTGATCCGGGCGATGCGGTTCCCGAGCAGGGTCAGGACCTGGATCCCGTAGGGCTCGTAGCGGCCGTCGCCCGCGTAGCGGTGGACGACGAGGGCGGGCTGGCCGTTGGCGTGGGTGGGGGTCATCCGCCACAGGTTCGGGCGCAGGACGCGAGTGGAAAGGAAGCCGAGGACGGCCCGGCGGCCGGTGAACCAGGTCGGGGTCGGCGGCATCTCCAGTTCGACGTCGGCCCGCAGCAGGTGCACCAGCGCGTCGGGGTCGGCGCGGGTGAAGGCGTCCACATAGTCGTCGAGGAGACCGCGCCGGGTTCCTTCGTCCGGCTCGGCCAGGTCGTCCGCGACCGGCCCGGCCTCGGCCAGGCGGGCCCTGGCCCGGCGGAGCGCGCTGTCCACGGCCGCACTGGTCGTGTCCAGGACCTCGGCCACCTCGGCCGTCCGGAACCCGAGCACGTCGCGCAGGGTCAGTACGGCGCGTTGGCGGGCGGACAGGTACTGGAGCGCGGCGACGAAGGCGAGACGCACGCCCATCCGCGCGGCGACGATCGCCGCAGGGTCGCCGGTGCTGAACAGGGAATCCGGCGCCGGCTGGAGCCACGGTACGGACGGGTCGCGCGGCGCCACGGCCACACTGTGGTCGTCCGAGGGCGCGCCCAGGCCCGACGGCAGCGGGCGCCGGGAGCGCCTCTCCAGGGCCGTCAGGCAGGCCATGGTGGCGATCTTGTACAGCCACCGCCGCACCGAGGAACGGCCCTCGAAGCCGTCGAACCCCCGCCACGCCCGCAGGTACGTCTCCTGCACCAGGTCCTCGGCGTCGTGGATCGAGCCGAGGATCCGGTAGCAGTGCGCGAGCAGCTCCTGGCGGAACGGCTCGGCCAAGGCGGTGAATTCGGCGTTCGACGGCATCCTGGATCTTCCTCGGGTTGCGGCGGGGCCACTGTAGGCGGGCGGTGGGGCGATGGGACGGCGGCTCAGCTGATCGGGTTCATACTCAGCCGATCGGGCTCAGACCGGCGCCGCCGAGCCGGTACTCCGGGCCGGTGTCCGGGTTCCCGGCGAGCTCCACGACGGCCTTGCCGACCTGCTCCAGGGTGAGGATCGGCTGCCGTCCCGCGATGAAGGTCTCCCGGTCGACGCGCACGCGCGCGGCGTAGCCCGCGACCCCGGTGTCGCCCACCCCGCCGACCGGGGTCATGTCCGGCAGGACTGTGACGAACCGGATGCCCAGCCCGGCCCGCTCGGACTCCTCGGCGCCGTACTGCCGCAGGTACCGGACGGCGGCCTTGGCGCTGGCGTACCCACCGCTGAGCGGGGAGCCGCCGAGGGCGGCTCCGCTGGACATTGAGATGACCACACTGCCCGGGGCGAGCGGCTCGCGCAGGGCCGCGCCGGTCCAGGCGAAGACGTGGCGGGTGTCGACCTCCCAGTTGCGGCTGAAGGTTTCCCAGGTCTGCTCCTGCACGGGCGCCATGTGCGGCACGGCCCCAGCGTTGAGGACGAGCAGGCCCGGGCGGTGGGTGCGGATCACCTCCGCGGCGAGGGCTTCGTCGGTGGCGTCGGCGGCGATGGGGGTGAAACCTTCACCGAGTTCGTCGCGGACGGCGCGCAGCTCGGGCTCGTTGCGGGCGATGCCGATGACGGGGGTGCCTTGGACGACGAGCGCGGCGGCGATCGCGCGTCCGAAGCCACGGCCGGCACCGGTGACGACTGCGGTCTGGGTGTGATCTGACATGGGAGGCTCCACAGTTCTGGTCAGGTTCGGTCACCAATCAAGACCAGCGGTGGGCCGGAAAACCGTCGCGTCTGCGGGGAGAATTCTCGCCGGAGCGGGGGCCGCGACGGTAGCAATATTGATCTTTGCCACCGCCTCCTGATCCACCCCGCCCGGCCCGGGGACGTGCGACCGGCTGTGGGTGTTTCAGATGGCTGGGTCCATGGAGATCGTCGCCAGGGCCCAGTAGTGGTCTCCGTACGGCCAATGTCACTACCCGGTCGGCGAGTTGACGAGACCGGTAATGACCAAGCCCGGCTGAGCGGCCGCCGGATTGCGCGGGCTTCCGCGCTGATGTTGCCGGTGCCGGTGCCGGTGCCGGTGCAGCGAGGCGCGAGGTCCTCCTCCGGGTTGGCGTTGACCTGCGTGTCGAGGTCGAGTCCGCAAGCTGCTTGGTCAGCTGTTCTTCGAGCTCGTCCAGTTCCGCACGCCGCACGGCGATCCGTCCCGCGATCCCGGACTCCACCATGAAGCGGATCGTAGGCAGCACCCGAGCAGGGCGCGGAGGAACCGGAGAAACCGCTCCGGCCAGCCCCGTCAGACGATCAAGACCAAAGACTCCCGCCCACGACCAGCACGAGCACCCCGACCGAGCGTCACACGAGAGCCTCCGATCAGCACCTTCGAAGATGGCGAAGGCTCACGGAACGGGCCACTGCCCCACTGGCGATTGTGGCGTAGGGGAGTGTCAGTCACCGCTGCCGATGGCACGGCGCACGCGGTCTCACGAGAGAGGGGCCCACCGCAATCGAACGCCATGGTGACCCTCCGCGACTGCTCCCCAAGATCTGTGCCAGAGCCCGTTCAACAACGTCGGAGCCACGCCAGGCCCCCGTGAATGCCTCCGCACCCCGCACGGACCAGCCTCGCCTCACTCTGCGCCGACGTCTTATGGGCGTGTACGGCCGGGCGCACGACGAGTTCGGCGAGTCGCTTCTGCTGCTCGGTGTTGAGTCTGCCGAAGTCGCGTTCCCGGCGGGTGAGCCAGCGTCCGATGTCGTCCCCGCGCCACGTCACTCCGGGCACGATGTCCGTCAGCAGTGCCCATTCCGTCAACAGGGCCTTCAGGCCGAGGTGGTGGCGGAGCAGGGAAGTACGCCGTGACGTCCCGCTCGCCTGGAGGCAGACCGCCGGCGGGACGGACACCCTGTACAGGGAAAGGCTCCGGGGTGATGAAGTAGGCGCCCACAGGGAAGCCATGGGACCGGGGCACGCGCCGCCCGCCTGATCACCTACGTCTACACCCCGAAGGGTACCGGCCGGTCCGCTGGCCCGTTGAGCGTGCGCCGGAAGGATCGAGGGGTGAGTGGGCCCCTGCATGCCACGAGAAGTAGGCGTCCCAGCCGCCGGAAGCCGTGTCGCACGCTCCAAGACGCCCTTCGCGGGCGCGTCACCATTCCAGGGCGGTGATCTGCACGATGTACACGCGCTCGCGGCGGACGACGACCTGGTAGGTGATCATTCCGCCGGGGACGGTGAGGGTGGCACCTTTGGGGTCGAGTCCTTGCTAGTCGCTGGCGTGGAGGTAGGTGACCTCGCACATGCGGACCAGCTCGTCCGCCTTCTTCTCCACTTCCCGCAGGAACGGGGCCGGGGCTGTCCGGGCTGTCGCCTCGGCGCCGAAGGCGTACTCCCAGTTCCAGCTCAACCGCGCACCGCCTGCTGGGCTTCATCGAGTACGGCGCTGATCTCAGCGAGGGCTTTGTTCACGGCGCCTTCGTCGTCGTGCTCGTGCTTGTCGTACATGGCCAGAACGTCCTGCGCCTGCTGGTAGCGGGTACGCAGATCCACACGCCTGGCGATCTCGATGTGCTGCGCCCAGACCAGCAGCCACGCCTGGATCGGGGCCAGCGACTTGTGGTCGATGGCCTGGGAGAACGCCTCGTCCATCGTGCGCTGCATCTCCTCCAACCGGGACGGGGCGACCCTGGCCAGGGCGGCCCGCAGCGCGCCGGCCGTGCGTTCGGGCCGGGGGATCAGTTCATCCTCGGTGTGATGCTGGGGTGCCGGTGCCACGGGGTGCTCCTTCCGTCAGGAGTCCGAACCTACCGACAAATCCGTGATCATTTCCCACTGTGGCCCATTCGTAGTTCTGAGCCCCACGATTTGCAGCGAAACCAGCGTGCAAGGACCTGCCGACCCGTACTCCCACCAGCGGCCGTCACAGGCACCAGCGAGGAGGAGCAGGCCGCGCACCCTTTGTATGCCCGGTGGGTGCCGGGAACTAATTCTCCGCGTGACCTGGGGTTTCGCGATTGGTCCCCTTGCGTCATCGATCAAGCGCGGCGATGCTCAACTGCCGTGAGTAGCCTGGATATCAGCACGCTGACGACCACCGAGGAGCGGCTCTGGCACGCTTTCCCCACCGGTGCCCTGGTCGACCTGCGCTCCGGACCCGACGACGGACCCGATCAAGCGGAGTCCTGGCCGCACACCCGCGACATTCGCGCCGAGGTGATCACCGCGCTGCTGACCGGCAGCGGGCCCCATGCGAACGGCGGAGCGGGCGTCAAGCTGGCCGGCGTCCGTGTCATCGGGCGACTCGCGCTCGCTCACATGACAGTTCCCTACGGACTCGACTTCGAGCGGTGCTGCTTCGACGACGGCCTGGACCTCGCCGAAGCCGAGACCCGCAGCGTGCGCCTGCGCGGCTGCTACCTCACTGTGTTGGAGGCCAACCGAGCCGAGATCCGCGGCGAGTTGCAGGTGGAGGGCTGCCGCCTCGACCGGCTCAGCCTCTACGCGGCACGCGTCTTCGAGATCGAAATCAGCGGGACCACGATCACCGCGCCCCCGCCCGAACCACCGGACCCCCACGCCGACTGGACACCGCCGCGCACCGCCGTCAACGGCGACCTGCTCGTCGTCGACACCGCGATGTACTGCCACGACGTCGTTGTCGACGGACAGTTCCGGCTCCCCGGCGCGCGCATTGGCGGCTACCTGCACCTGGACGGCGCCCGGATCACCCACGAGGAGCCCGACCGCCCGCCCACTCCCGCGCTGCTGGCGCAGGGCTTGCGCGTCGACACCGGCATCTTCGCGCGCCGTGGCAACACCCGGGCGAAGAACCGGTTCACCGTCACCGGCGGCGTCGACCTCAGCGGCGCCACGATCAAGGGCGGGCTCATGCTGCCCGACGCCGACCTGGTGGACGACCGCGGCGCAACGGCGCTGCGCGCGGACCACATCTCGGTCGAAGGCGGAGTCAACCTGTCGGGCCTCACGGCTTCGGGCGCGGTTCGGCTCGACTCGGCCCGCGTCGTTGGGCCGCTGACTCTGAGCGGTGCGCAACTGGGCACGCTCGACGCCTCCGGCGCGCGCGTCGAGGGGGCGATGGTCTGCAACGAGGGATTCACCGCGCACAGTTTGGACCTGCGGCGGGCACGGACTGAGACGTTCGAGGACGCCGCCGCGTCCTGGCCTGCCCAACTGCGCCTGGACGGCTTCGTCTATGACGAACTGATGCCGTTGCCGACGGCCGGAACGCGACTGAAATGGCTGGCTCTTGACGCGTATCAGCCCCAGCCTTATGAGCAACTGGCCGCGCGCTACCGCGCGGTGGGGCGCGACGGCGAGTCGCGGCGGGTGCTGCTGGCTCAGCAGCGGCAGCGACGTGAGGCGGCGGGTGTGTCGGCTAAGGTGTGGGGCCTTCTCCAGGACGCAACGGTCGGGTACGGGTATCGGCCATGGCTGGCGGGGCTGTGGTTGTTGGGCCTGCTCGCCGCCGGATCGGTCTACTTCGCGTCCCACCGTCCCGCACCGATGAGTGCGGGCGGCCCGCATTTCAACGCAATCGCCTACACGCTCGACCTATTGGTGCCAGTGGTGAGCCTCGGTCAATCGGGCGCGTGGAATCCGAGCGGGTCCGGTCAGCTACTGGCCTATGTGCTGATCATCAGTGGCTGGACGCTGGCCACGACGCTGTTCGCGGGGGTCACACGAACCCTGGTGCGACCTTGAGATGACAGGTCTTTCTGCGGCTGGCGCACCAGTCACGAGATGACATCAAACCGTCGTCCTCAGTAACCGGGGGTCTCGTGTGTGGTGCAGTACACCGCAGAGCACCCGGTCATCGTGAACGGGCGGCGTGTGCGACTCGATGTCGCCGTGCGCTCCTCCGATGCGGACTGGATCGCTGCCCACATCGCCACCGGTAGCTTCCTCGGCTACGGCTACTGGCGTCTGCTGCCCCAGGACGCCGCAGCGGTGGAGCACCGCATCGAACTCCAGTCATGGATCAATGAGCCCTGGCAGGTGGAAGGCTGGGACCTGGAGTACCAACTGCCGCTGGTCTGGGCGCCCAAGCCCGAACCGGCCCGCCCGGCGCGACCGGCAACGTGCCCACCCCGCCGGCCCGCCCGGCGTGTGCCGCCTTCGCGGCCTCTCGTCCGGCCCCTGCCGGCCACCCGGCACGTCCCGAAGAAGCCGGACACTGTGCTCTGCCTCGTCTGATGGACACGCCGCAAGGGGCACCAGGTCGTCGCGACGGCCCGGAGGCGGTCCAGGGGCCGGCCGGGTGGGCTCTGGCCAAGGAGGCGGGGGCGCTCCATGAGCGGGGGAAGTGGCCGTGGGATTTCGGGGCCCGCCAGGTGGCGGGGTGTCCGGCGGCCATCTGGCGGGGTGGGGCCGGACACCTGCCGGATTCCGGCTGGCCCGGTGGTTCGCGAGGGTGGAGACATCAGCCGGTGCGCTGCGACTCCGGTCGCACGCACGATCTGGTTCTGTCCGACGCGTACACCGCACCGCACGGCGGTGTATGCGACCACCGCTGGGAGATCCGCGATGTCGACGTCCGTCCGCCGCACTCTGTCCGCCGGGGCCCTGGCCGCTGCGGTGGCCGTCCTCGTCAGCGTCGTCGCGCTCGGCGGTCCCGCCCGCGACGCCACTGGTCCGGAGGTGCGGGAGCACGGCCGTATCGCCCGGCTCCACGAGGTGCTCCGCAACCACGGGCTCGGCCTGCCCCACAGGTGAGCCCATGACGGCGCGAACGCGCCCCGGGTTCCCCTCCAGCGGTCCAGCCGCCGCTGATCCGCCCACCGAGTCAACCCCTTGTGCAACCGCACGAGTTACGCAACCGCACGAAAGAGAGCAGCACCATGGGAGTTTCCCTGTCCAAGGGCGGCAACGTATCCCTCAGCAAAGAAGCGCCTGGCCTCACCGCTGTCCTCGTCGGGCTGGGCTGGGAGGCACGGAGCACGACGGGAGCCGACTACGACCTCGACGCCAGCGCGCTGCTGTGCGACGAGAACGGCAAGGTCGCCTCCAACGAGCGGTTCGTCTTCTACAACAACCTGCGCAGCCCCGACGGCTCGGTCGAGCACACCGGGGACAACCTGACCGGTGACGGCGACGGGGACGACGAGACCGTCAAGGTCAACCTCGCCATGGTCCCGGCCGACGTCGCCCGGATCGTCTTCCCCGTCTCCATCCACGACGCGCACGCCCGTGGTCAGAGCTTCGGCCAAGTCCGCAACGCCTACATCCGGATCGTCAACCAGGCCGGCGGCGCCGAGATCGCCCGTTACGACCTGAGTGAGGACGCCGCGACGGAGACCGCGATGGTCTTCGGCGAGCTGTACCGCAACGGGGCGGAGTGGAAGTTCCGCGCGGTGGGCCAGGGCTATGCCTCGGGCCTGGCCGGTATCGCCCAGGACTTCGGCGTCAGCCTCTGACGAAGTCCCCCTAGCCCCCGCCGCCCGCCCCGCTCGCGCGGACATCCCCCCTCCGCGTGCGGGCGGCGGGCCCCAACTCACCCATCTTCCAAGGGAATCGACAGCCACCATGACGGTGAACCTCACCAAGGGCCAGCAGATCAGCCTGACCAAGACCGACGGCCGCCCCTTGGCCCTGATCCGTATGGGACTGGGCTGGCAGGCCACCCCGCGGCAGGGCTTCCTGACGCGGTTCATGCCGCCGCGCGACATCGACCTCGACGCGTCGGCCGTGCTGTTCAGCGGCGCCCACTTCATCGACGTCGTCTACTTCAACCACCTGCTCAGTGACGACGGTGCGGTGGAGCATTCCGGCGACAACCGGAGCGGCGGCACGGGCGTGGGCGGTGACGACGAGTTCATCCGGGTGAACCTGCCCCGGGTCTCGCCGCACGTCGACCAGATCGTGTTCGTGGTGAACTCCTTCAGCGGCGAGACCTTTGAGGTGATCGAGAACGCGCACTGCAGGCTCGTCGACGAGGCCACCGGGCAGGAGCTGGCCCGGTACACGCTGGCCGAGGGCGGCCCGCACACCGCGCAGATCATGGCCAAGGTCGTCCGCAGGGGGGCCGTGTGGAACATGGTCGCCATCGGCCAGGCCGAGAGCGGCCGGACCTTCGAGGACCTGCTGCCGGCCGTCGCCCGCCACGTGTGACGGCCGCTGGCGAACCTGAACTCCGACGCCCGCCGGTCCTGCCCCCCCCCGGACAGCGGCGATGCCACCGCCGTCCCCGTCCCGGCCGACCGCCGGACCACCCCGCGACCCACGCTCACGACCCGGGAGGGCGTCATGGCGTACACCGAGCCTGCCTCCGGGGCAGGGCTTCCCGCCGGCGGCGCACCGTCGCGGGCCGGCTCCGGCGCGCGCCGCCTTGGCCACACCCTTCCGCCCGGGTTCTACGAGCGGCCGGAGGACTTCGCGGAGTACGTCCGTATGCGGCGCCCCGCCCTGCTGCGCACCGCGCGGCGCCTGGTGCCCGACCCCACGGACGCCGAGGACCTGGTCCAGGCGGCGCTCCTGCGCACCCATACGCACTGGGACGGCATCACAGACAAGTCCCTCGCCGACGGCTACCTCCGGCGCGTCATGATCAACGTACGGACCGAGTGGTGGCGCGCCCGGAAAGCGGACGAGGTGCCGATGGAGCGCCCACCCGAGATCCCCGAAGAAGACGGCACGGACCAGCTCCTGGACCGGGCCGAGCTGCTGGACGTCCTGAGGGTGCTCAGTGCCAAGCAGCGCGACGTGGTGGTGCTGCGGTACTGGGCGGAGCTCAGCACCCAGGAGGCCGCCGGGGCACTGGGCATCTCCCCGGGCACGGTCAAGAGCACCCTGCACCGGGCGCTCCTGCTCCTGCGCCAGGAACTGGCCGGGCGCGCGACCGCCGCCTGAGGGACGCGTGCGCCGCGCGCCACAACCGGGGGCGCTGCCGTCGGCGCGGCGGGAACCCGGCGCTCTCCGCCGAGTTCGGAGCAAAGTGCCGGGGCGGCACGAAGGCCGACGCGCGCCGCACCCGGCGGCCCGCTCCAGCCGATCAGGCGAACCCTGGCGCGGTCCGGCGGGGTGGTCTCCCAGAGGGGACGGCGGGCCGGTGTCATAGGCGGCACATCAGCCCGCCGACCACCCCGCGAGGAAGATCCACCATGCGTACGCACTCTCTGCGCCATCACGCCCTGCAGCCCAACGTGCTGTTCGGGGGTGTGTACGGGGCGGTCCTCGCGAGTTCGATGGTGGCCGCGCTCACCCAGTACGGCGACATGCCGCGCTCAAACCGGCTCTACGACGCCAAGTGGTTGCTGATCACGGCGGTCGCCTCGGCGCTGGCTCACGGGTACGCGCACCTCATCGCCCGGCGCGGTGACGAGACCCACCACGGGGTCCTGCGGGCCCTGCGGGTGCTGCTCGACGAGTGGCCGCTGGTCGCCGCCACCTTGCCGACCGTGCTGCTGATGTGCGGAGCGGGGCTCGGCTGGTGGGGTTCGAAGGACATCGAGTACGTCGTGTTCGCCCTCAACATCGTGCTCCTGTTCGGCTGGGGCCTGCTGGCCGCGCGGACGGCCGGCCGCGCCTGGGGCTCGGCGGTGAAGCTGGGTGTGGCCGACGGGCTGCTCGGCGTGATCGTGGTCGTTGCCAACGCGCTCATCAAGTAGCGGGCCCAGGCCCGGCGCGTGCCCCGCCCCGTGCGTCAAGCCCCGGGCGGGGTACTGCCGCAGACGAGGTCGCCGTCCAGCTGGCGTTCCTGGCGGTGCTCGGCATCGGCGGGGCGCGGGTGGCCTCCGGGGACATCCCCGTGTCCACCCTCATCGCCTTCCTGCTCTGCCTCTTCTACCTGATGGAGCCGCTGTCCAAGCTGGTCGACGCCGCCACCCAGTACCAGGAGGGCGCGGCCGCGATCTCTCGGCTCACGCAGGCCGAGCGTCTGTCGACCGAGCCGCCGACCCAGCAGCCCGCCGTGCCTGCGCAGCAGGCAGCGGTGGTGGGCCCGGCGACGGTCCGCTTCGAGGACGCCTCCTTCCGCTATCGCGCCGACCTCGCAGACGTCCACCACAAGGTGGGCTTCGCGGCACCCGACGCGACGGACGACGACATCCGCGACGTGTTGACCCGGGCCAGGGTGGACGCCCTTGTCGGGCGGCTGCCCGAGGGGCTGGAGCCACTGGTCGGACACCGCGGGTCCAAGCTGCCGGGCGGCAAGCGGCAGCGCATCGCCATCGCTCGCGCGCTGCTGCGCAAGCCCCGGCTGCTGCTCCTGGACGAGGCGACCTCGCAGCTCGACGCGGTCAACGAGCTGGCGCTGCGGGACGTCATAGCCGAGGTGGCCCGCGAGACCACCGTGCTGGTGATCGCCCACCGGCTGTCGACCGTGATCCACGCCGACCGGATCGTCGTGATGGAGGCCGGACGGGTACGGTCCGCGGGCACCCACGCCGATCTGATGGACCGGGACCCGCTGTACGCACAGCTGGCGGCCACCCAGCTCCCGGCCCCCGCGAAGTGACCCCCCAGGGCATCCGGTCGCCTGCTCTCCCGCCGCGTGAGCGGTCCTGTCCTGTCCTGTTTCCGGTCCCGCTCTGCCGGCGGCCGGCAGAGCGGGACCGGCAGGTCACCCGTGCCCGAGGAGTGGCCCGTTCGGGCGGGACACGGATACGGACACGGGCAGCGGGGAACCGTTCAGCGGATGCGCCCGGCCAGACCGGACGCCTGGTGCAACAGCCACTCCAGCGGGCCGCGGCGGAAGAAGCGGGACCAGATCGCGGCGAACACGATCGCCCCCAGGATGTACGTGAGTACGGGCATCCAGGACTTCGTGGTGCCCGCGGCGGAAGCGGGCCACGCGGACTGCAGGAGGAAGTGGCCGACGTAGGCCGTCAGGGACATGGTGCCCACCGCGATGACCGGTTTCGCCAGGCGGCGCAGGCGCGACAGGCGGTCCATCAGCACCGTCGCGCCCACGATGACAAGGATCGCGACGCCCACGCTGCCGATGATGTCGAACGTGGTGCCGGTGTGCGGCCCGGCGCCCAACAGGTCCGAGGCCGACGACACGAGCTGCTCGCCGGACCCCCTGCCGCTCGGCCCCGCCCCCGAGCCGCCGGGCACCGCCCCGGAACCACCGGACAACGCGCCGGAGCCGCTGGACCGCTTCCCGTCCTCCGCCGTGCTCCGCACCGCGTCCTTGCCCGCAAGGAGCACGGCCAGACCGTACGCGGACACGGTGAGGGTGGCGCCGAGCGCGGCCAGGCGCCGCTGGACGGCGGTGGCGGACAGGTCGAGGCGGGCCAGCGCCATGCCGGCGACCACGAACGCCATCCACGTGATGGTCGGGTAGAGGCCGGTGAGCAGCAGATCGAGCACGCCCACCTTGCTGAGCGACTTGAGCGGGTCGTAGGCGTTGACGGTCTGCTGGACGGACTCGCTCAGCCACATCTTCAGGACGAACGCCAGCTGCGGGGTGACGAGCGCGAGCCCCGCCGCGATGATCGCCAGCGTCTTGGCGGACAGGCGCAGCAGGGGCAGGGACAGGAGGAAGTAGACGCCGTAGAAGCCGAGGATGATGACGTCCCCGTATTCCATCGCCAGCGCGGTGCCCAGCGCGAGCAGGATCACGGCGCGGATCGCGATCCGCGCCTTCGCCTGCCGGCCCGCCAGGCCGGTCTTCGGCTCCCGGCGGCCGGCGATCAGCATCAGCGAGAACCCGGCGAGGGTGGCGAACAGGACCGATGAGTGGCCATCGGCCAGGTAGCGGACCCAGCTTCCGACGCCGTCCGTGGCCGACAGCGGCGGGCCGATGTGCACGATGTACATACCGAACACCGCCAGCGCGCGGGCCAGGTCCACCCCGACCAGGCGCCCCATCGAGGGAGCGGCCGGGGCCGCCACGGCGGACCCGGGCGGGGCTTGAGGGGCAGGAGGCGACGTCTTCCGGGGCGGCTGCGTCTGTGGCGTCTGTGTCATAGGGAGAATCTCGCGGTGCCACCCGGAAGCGGACCATCCGGCAGGCTACGGCAATGCCCCCGCCAGCCAGCGGGACACACCCCGCCGGCTGGCGGGGGCGCAACGGCATCCGCTGTGCTCAGTCCGCAGTGAGGGGGATCCGTAGCCGCACCCGGTAGCCGCCCACGGCGGTCGGACCCGCCTCCAGGGTGCCGTGCAGGATCTCGGCCCGCTCCCGCAGACCCACCAGCCCTTGCTGCGAGCCGGGCAGGGGCAGGGCAGGGCGCGTCGGCGGGGTGTTGGTGACGGTCACGCCGACGTCGTCGCCCGCCTGCCACAGCTCGACCAGGGCCGTGGCCCCGGGGGCGTGCTTGCGCACGTTGGTCAGCGACTCCTGGACCGTACGGTAGAGGGCCCGTTGGGCGGGGGTGCCCACAGCGGGCGGAAGGTCACCCGTCAGCCGTGTCTGAGTGCCGCTCGATGCCACCAGTCTGTGCAGGTCGGCCAGGGTGGGCTGGGGAGTCAGCTCGGTGGCGTGGCCGCCGGAGGCGCGCAGCAGCGTGACCATGGTGCGCAGCTCGTCGAGCGTGGTGACGCTCAATGAACGGATCGTGCGGGCGGCTTCTTTGGTGTCCGCTTCCTTGGTGGCGACCTGCAGCGCTCCGGCCTGTACGGCGATCAGGCTGACCTGGTGGGAGACCACGTCGTGCATCTCGCGGGCCAGCTGGGCCCGTTCGCGGGCGAGCACGGCCTGGGCGTGCAGGGCCCGCTCGTGTTCCTTGGCCTCCTCGACCTCGACCAGGCGGCGCTTCAAGTCCCGCTGGGCCTGGACGAGTTGACCGAAGAGGACCGGGGCGAGTGCGGCCGCCAGGTTGTACGCGAAGGCGACCAGCGTCATGGGCTGAACGACCCCGGAGCCGCCGACGTGGGGCCATGGCAGGCTACCCACGACGGTGGACAGGGCGACACACACGGCGAGCAGCCGGCGGTCGCGGGACCGCTCGGCCAGGGTGAACAGGGCGACGAGCGGAATGACCGCGACGTCCTGCAGGAGCGTGACCGGCAGGGAGAACAGGAAGACGACGAACGGGAACCTGCGCCGGAAGGCCAGCGCCGCGCAGCCGAGCGCGGCCAGCACGAGCTCGGGTTCTGTCGCGTCCCACAGGTTCAGCCACGTGTCCATGGCCGCCACCGCCACCACGGCGAGGTCGACGACCGGCGGTGGCACGCGCTTCCACAGGGTGAGTGCGTGGCTCACCCGCCGTCCCCAGACCGCGGGCGCTCGTCGAGCAGCCCGGCCCGCTGCGCGAGCAGCGCGGCCTGCACCCGGCTCGTCACCCGAAGCTTCGTGAGGATCGCGCTGACATGGTCCTTCACCGTGCCCGCGCCCAGGTGGATACGCGCCCCGATGTCGGTGTTCGACAGCCCGCCCGCCACCAGGACGAGGACTTGCCGTTCGCGGTCGGTGAGCAGCCGGACGCGGGCCGCGTCCTCATCGACGGCCGCCTCGGTGCCGGGGTGGCCGCGCAGCAGGGTCCGGGACGCCTTGGGGGACAGCACGACACCGCCCGCGGCCAGGGTGTGCACCAGCTGGGCGAGCTGGTCGGGCTCGGTGTCCTTGAGCAGGAAACCGGCAGCGCCACCATCCAGCGCGGTCAGGATGTACTCGTCGGCGTCGAACGTCGTCAGCATCGCCACCACCGGCGCGTCCGGCATCGTCCGCAACTCGCGCAGGACGGTGAGCCCGTCCACGTCCGGCATCCGGATGTCGAGGAGGACGACGTCGGGCCGCTCCTTCAGGACGGTCTCGACGGCCTCGCCACCGCCCGACGTCGCGACGACCTCGATGTCGTCAGCGGCTCCCAGGATCAGCCCGAACCCGGACCGCACCAGCGCCTCGTCGTCCACCACCACTACCCGGATCACTCGTGCTCCGCCTCACCTTCGTCCATGCCACCCACCCCTGCCACCTCGACTTTAGGGCGCTGGAGGCCGACAGCAGCCGGACGAGCGGCACGTCCGGCCACCCGGCGGGGTATCACCCGCCGGGTGGCAGGGGCACCACGAGGTGACAGTGGGCCGGGGGAGGGACGCGTGGTCTTGGCGCGCCTCCGGGGCCTTGCGGACGCCAGCTGTCGTGAACCGGTCGATCCGGCTGGCGCGGGCTCCGACCAGCGTGGTGCTACCGGAACACCCGACCCGCTCCCATGCCAGGGACGCGGGCGGCAACGAGGGGCCCCTCGCAAGCGTCGAGGAGCGGCACGCGCCACCGCTCCGAAACGTCGCGCTCCGGCACGTGCCGGGGGTCGACAAGCCCGCCGCCGGTCACCATGCGGGGTCAGAATCGTGCATCAGCGTGTGTCAGTACTCGCCGTCGTCGCTGAACGCCTCGTTGAGCAGAGCGCCGCCGACCAGACCGGCGGCCCCGGCCCCGAGCAGCGCGCCCGTGCCGAAGCGGCGGGGCTGATTCTCGCCGGGCGTCTGCGGATATCCCTGCTGCGGATAACCCTGCTGGGCCGGTGCCGGGTATCCGGCGTGCGGGTCCGTCGGCTGGGGCGTGCCGTAGTAGGGCGGCGGCGTGCTCTGGATCCGCTGGGCGCAGTCCCCGCACGTCTGGACCTGGCGGGGCGTTCCCCACTGGGGCGACCACATGACCCAGGTGGTGCCGGTGCCGTGGTGGGGGTCGAAGAAGCAGGTCATGGGGGAACTCCCTGGGGGTTGTTGAGGTGCGTCCGGCGTCGCCTGGGATGCGGCGGGGGCCGGAGCCTGGTGTCCTGCGGGTACGGGCGACATGGGCGCCGCGCTGTTGCCGGGAGTCTGAGGGAAGGGCGAAATGGCGGCCGGGGCGGTGTTCCCGCGCAGGACGTCGACGCCGTAGTCGGTCGCGATGCCCGCGAGACCAGAGGCGTAGCCCTGGCCGATGGCGCGGAACTTCCATTCCGTACCGTGCCGGTACAGCTCGCCGAAGACCATCGCGGTTTCGGCCGATGCCTCCGTCTTCAGGTCGTAGCGGGCCAGTTCACGGCTGCCGTCCTGATCGACGACCCGGATGTACGCGCCTGTGACCTGGCCGAAGGTCTGGCCGCGCCGGTCGGCCTCGTACAGGGACACCGGGAAGACGATCTTCGCTGTGTCGGCCGGTACGCGTACGAGGTCGACGTGGATCTGCCGGACATCCCGTCCGCCGCCGACCCCCGCGTTCTCGACGAGGGTGACCGAACCGTCAGGGCTGCGCGGGTTGTTGAAGAAGACGAAGTGCTGGTCGGACAGGACCTTCCCGGCCCCGTCGCACATCAGCGCACTGGCGTCCAGGTCGTACCCGCCACCGGCCAGGGCCGGCGTCTGCCATCCCAGTCCGACGGTCACCGCGGTCAGTCCGGGTGCCTGCTTGCTCAGCATCAGGTTGCCGCCCTTGGTCAGGGCCGTTGTCATCGTGCTCCTCCATGCGTGTCCGTGCGCGGTCCTCGGACTGCCGCCTGCAGTCCGGCTCACGTTGCGGGGCCGGACGCGACAGGCGCGGTTGGCCCCGCTCTCCTTTCCCACCCCATCACTCGCCGCGGAACACTTCACTCCGCCGGTCGGCGGGATCACCCCCGCCGACCGGCGGCCACTCCCATCGCCAACCGCGCGCCTCGCGCCTTGCTGTTGGTGAGGGCCCGACCAGACAGGCGCTCGCCCTCCGAAGCGCGAACATTGGCTCGATATGGTTTAACCGTCAACCTGTGTAGAGGGCATGCTGATTGGAGCGTCGGAGACCATCCAGGTATCCGGCTCAACACTCCACCCAGCCAACGGAGATGACCCCACATGAGTCAGGCCATGCCGCTCCGCCTCCACCACCACGCTTGGATCACCGACGACCAAGAGGCCAACCGTCGCTTCTACGAAGACGTGATCGGCCTTCCCCTGGTGGCCACATGGACCGAACGCGAGGTGCTGTCCGGAGCCGAACGCGCTTACAGCCACTGCCTCTACGGTCTGGCCGACGGCAGCGCGCTCGCCTTCTTCCAGTTCGCCGACCCCAAGGACCAGGAGGAGTTCAAGACGGACATCAATGCCACCCCCTTGCGCCACCTCGCCTTCAAGGTCGAGACGGAGACCCAGGAAGCCATACGCCAGCGCATCGACGCGGCCGACTACGCAGGGTCGAACGCCCACGTGCTCGACCACGGCTTCTGCATCTCGCTGTACGTCACGGACCCCAACGGACTCATCCTGGAGTTCGCTGTCGACCACCCCGACGCGGACAAGATCGACGCCGAGCGACGCGCCACGGCACACTCCGACCTCACCCGCTGGCTCGCCGGCGACCACACCAGCAACAACCACTGGCGCTGACTCCCGCATGCACGGCGCTGGGAGAGGACGTGGCGGGTGCCGACGGCCGGAGCGATCGGGCGGGCCCGCCTCAGGCTGGGGCCGGAGCCGTTGAAGGCCTTGTTCGCGCGGGTGTGCCGGCCGGTGGCCGACCGGACACGGTCCGCGCCTGGTACCGGCAGTGGCGGCTGGGCGCGGTGGACGGCACCGGTTTGGCGATGCCCCGCTCCACATACCCGCTCAGGCTGATGAGCAGCACGCCCTCGCAGGCCCGGGCCAGGTTGCGTAGAGCAGGTCGCGCCGGAGCAGTACTGCCCATGGGCCCGATGTGATGGGGGCGTACGCAGCGAACGTTGATCCGGGCGGCCCTGTCGGTGATCGCATCGACCACAACGTGGGTGATCTGGCGTCTCTGATACTCGGCCGCGGCACCGAGTGCGAGCCGCATCACTGCCGGGTAGGTCGTCTCACAGGCGGCGGCGAACTCGGCGAACCGGTCCAGGCCGCTTGCTCGTTCGGCAGCAGGGTAAACGGGCTTGAGGGTCTGGCAGGCCCTTCCGCGCCTTGCCAGCGGCGGGAGAGGATCGTTGAAGGGGCGTGTGAATGCTCCGGCCGCCGGGTGACCGGTGGCCGGAGCGGGGAGGGGAGTGGGTCAGGAGGCGGTGCCGGTGACGGTGTTGCCGGACTTGGTGACGGTGTAGGTGACGGTGGCGCCGGTCCAGAAGCGGAAGGTGAGGGTCACCGGGGCGCCGTCCTTGAGGGACTTGAGGAAGTCGGCCTTCACGGTGGTGGTGTTGGCGGTGTAGTCGGTGCGGTAGTTGTCGAACGACTGGTACGTGGTCCAGGAGGCCGGGCCGGCGGCGGTGCCGTCGGCGTAGGTGGACTGCACGTTGGCCATCAGATCACCGTTGAACCGGGTCGGGATGGTGAGCCCGTCGAGCGTTCCGGTGGCGCCGGAGAGAGCTGGCTTGTCGTTGGAGCGCACGAAGAGCTTCCACGGGACGCCGCCGGAGTACCGGACCTGGAGGGTCGCGTTGAGCCCGGGGGCCCGGTTGCCGGCGAGCCGGGTGAGGGCCTGCGCGGTCAGCGTGAGCTGGTTGCCGTTGAGGGTGTAGTCGCGCATCGGTATCAGCGGGACGTCGCCCTGCCAGAGCCCGGTGAACCGATGCCCGTTGGGGTTCAGCGTGATGGTCCGCGCCGTGATGGGGCCGGTGCTCGGCAGGAAGACGTTGTCGGTGGAGGCGGTGCCCGAGCGGGTCCGCCAGGACGACTTGATCAGGGCCTCCATCTCGGGGACCTGCCACCGCATGGTGCTGCGGTTCAGGAAGTCGTTGGCGGCGTCCCAGACGGCGGAGGTCATGCCGTTGCGCCGCGCCTCGTAGTTGACGTGCTCGAAGTACTTCAGCATCTCGCCGCGCTCGACCACGCCGGAGTAGGGCGAGGTGAGCAGTCCGTACTCGCCGAGGTAGACGGGGACGCCCTTGGCGACGAGCGTGTCGTGCACTCGCCGGAAGCCCTCGGTGAGGTCCTTCTGGCTCGTGGCGTCGTAGGTCGTGCCGTTGGCGATGTTCACGCTGAACGGGTACCAGCTGTAGTAGTGCACGGTCGCCACCAGGTTGCGGTCGTGCAGCGAGTTGATCGTCGTCGACAGGTCGTCGAGCCAGTGCTGGGCGTTGTTGGTCTCCTCCGAGGGCAGGACGAGCAGGCGGTCCTTGTTCCGTCCGCCGCTGTTGCGGACGATGCTGTGGAACGAGGTGTTGAGCTCCCGCAGATACTGGGTCTTCTGGGCGTCGGTGGCGTTGTCGAACTGCGGTTCGTTGATGCTCTCCATGAGCAGCGTGCGCGGCTCGTCCTTGAAGGTGGTGGCGATCTGCTGCCAGGTGGAGTTGAACCGCGCCATGATGGTGTCGTGGTTGGTGGACATGTACTTGATCCACTGCCACGAGTCGTGGTGGACGTTGATCTCGACGTAGAGGCCGTCCTCCAGGGCGAGGTCGACCACCTGCTTGACCCGCTTCATCCACACCGGGTCGATGGTGTAGGGCGCGGTGGCGGACTGGTGGGTGTACCAGGTGATGGGGATGCGGACGCTGCGGAAGCCCTGGGCCTTGAGGCCGTCGAACGTGGCCTTGGTGGTGAGCGGGTTGCCCCAGGAGGTCTCGTCGGGGATCGCGTCCAGGGTGTTGCCGAGGTTCCAGCTGGGCTGCATCTGAGCCACGGCGGCCATCGGGTCCTTCGGGACCCGGACCCCGGCCGCCTCGGCCGCCGACCGGGGCTGGTCGACGGGTGCGGCGATGGCGGTGCCGCAGGCGAGGCTGCCGGTGGTGGCCAGGGCGACCACGAGGCCGGCCGTGCGGCGGAGCCGGCGGCTGTGCGGGCGTGCGGTCTGCTGTGCGTCGTTCACGGATGTCCCTTTCGTGTGAACAGGGTGCGGGAAGCCCCTGGCGGGTGGTCAGGGGAGCGGGAGGGGCTCGTAGTCGAACCGGTCGAAGTGGACGGTTCCGGTCGCGGCGTACATGCCGATGACCCGGCCGGTGAAGCCGCCGGCCACCTCGGTGGACAGGTAGCGTCCGGCGAGGGTGGCGAGCACGCTGAACGTGCCGTCGGGCTCCTCGATGCCGAAGGAGAGGGTGTCGGGCCCGGTCCGCGCGCCGCGCGGGGGTTCCGGAGCGATCTCGACGCCGAGCACCACCGCGCCGGCGGGCACCGGCCGGGTGGCGACCTCGGTGCGCAGCGGGCCGATCCGGGCGAAGACCTTCACTTCGCCGTCGGTCGCCTCGATCTCGTAGTGGTGCTCCTCGTCCAGGCGGGCGGCCAGGCCGCCGCTGCCGTCGGCGGGATCGATCAGGGTGCGGGCGCGGCAGGCGAGGTGCTGCTGGCGCCGGCCGACGAACACCGCGTCGTTGTCGTCCAGGGAGGCGCCGACGGCGCGCAGCGTCAGCCAGCCGGATCGTTCCTTCGTGGTGCACGAGCCCTCCGGGCGCTCGCGCACCGAGATCCACTGGGGGTGCAGCTCGGCCTGGTCGAAGTCGTCCCGGGCCGGTACGCCGGGCACGGGGCGCAGCGGCCAGGCCGGGGTGGGCAGTTCGGCGGTGACCTCGCCGACGACCGGCCAGCCGTGCACCCACTCGACCGGGGCGAGGAAGGTCTCCCGGCCGAGTACGTGCCAGCCGGGGGTGCCGCCGCGGGGCCGGACGGCGAGCAGCACCATCCACCAGGAGCCGTCGGGACCCTGTACGAGGTCGGCGTGCCCGGTGTTCTGGATCGGGCGGGGGGTGCCGCGGTGGGTCAGGATCGGGTTGGCCGGGCACGGTTCGAACGGGCCGGAGGGCGACGGGCCGCGGGCGATGGAGACGGCGTGGCCGCGTTCGGTGCCGCCCTCGGCGATCATCAGGTACCAGTACTCGCCGATCCGGTACAGGTGCGGGGCCTCGGGGGCCAGGGCGCCGGTGGTGCCGGACCAGATCCGGTGCGGTTCGCCGAGGGTCTCGCCGGTGTGCGGGTCGATGCGGACCTGGGAGACCCCGGCGACGGTGCACCAGCAGGTGCCGTCCTCGTCCCAGGCGAGGTCCGGGTCGATGCCGTGGACCCCGGGCAGCCGGACCGGGTCGGACCACGGGCCGGCAGGGTCGGTGGCGGTGAAGAGCAGGTTGCCGTCGCCGCTGACGTTGGTGACGATCAGCCAGAACCGGCCGTCGTGGTGGCGCAGGGTGGGGGCGTAGATCCCGCCGGAGGACGGGCTGTCGAGCGGGAGCCGGAGCTGGCTGGGCCGGTCCAGGGCGTTGCCGATCTGGGTCCAGTTCACCAGGTCGCGGCTGTGGAAGACCGGGATGCCGGGGAAGTACTCGAAGCTGGAGTTGACGAGGTAGTAGTCGTCACCCACGCGGCAGATACTGGGGTCGGGGTGGAAGCCGGGGATCACCGGGTTGGGGACGGTGCTGCCGGGCCGGGAGTGCTCTGACACGTGGGTCGGTTCCTTTCGGTGCTTCGGTTCGGGAGGGGGTGGTGCCCCGGGTCCTGGGGAGCCCGGGGCACCACCGGCTCAGCGGTTCAACCGATCGCGCAGGAGGCGCCGTTGAACCAGAAGGCGGAGGGGTTGGCGTCACTGCTGGACCAGGTGGACTTGAAGCCCCACTGGACGCTGCCGCCCTGCGGGACGGTGGCGTTGTAGGACACGTTCCGGGCGTTGACGCTCCGGCCGCTCTGCGACACCGAGGCGTTCCAGCTGTTGGTGATGCTGTTGTCGCCGGGGAAGGTGAAGCCGAGGTTCCAGCCGTTGACCTGGCCGAGACCGTTGTTGACGACGGTGATGTTGCCGACCGCCACGCCTGGCGCTCCCGGCCACTCGTTCTTGTTGTAGACGACCCGGCAGGCCGCGCTGGTCGGGTGCATCTGGACGACCGTGATCCCGTAGGCCGGCACGGTCTGGGTGGTCGGGCTGCCGCTCTGGGCAGTGCCGATCCCGTGGGCGTTCTTGAGGTAGGAGTGGACGGTCGGGGTGGCGGAGGACGGGGTGAACCCGGAGTAGGAGAGGTTCACCGTGGCGTCGTTGTTCGGGTCCTTGTTGATCAGCATGACGTCCACGTCGCCGGTGGCGCGGCGGACGGCGTGCGCGGAGATCAGCGAGGACGAGCTGGCGGCCTTGACCAGCGTGTCACCGGGTGTGCCTAGCCTGCTGATCATCTGGGTGCCGTAGTAGGCGGGGAAAGGGGTGTTGACGGACGGCTCGCAGGAGGCGCCGCTGGAGACCATGCCGCCGTCGTTGTAGTCGGTGGCGCCCTCGACGGTGGTCACCTTCGAGCAGTCGGTGCCGTTGCGCAGGTCCCACCAGTCGACGTTGAACGCGCCGTTCTCCAGCCAGGTGAGGTAGTTGTCCGGGGTGAACAGACCGTTGGGGGAGGTGTCCAGGTAGGCCTGGGCGTTCGCCTCGGTCACCGCGATGCCGACGTTGGGGGCGTTGGACCCGGCGTACTGGTTGATCAGCGAGCGCACGGTGCCGGCGATGTTCGCGTTCTGGGCCTGCGGCTTGGTGAGCAGGTCGGCCGGGCTGGTGCTGGTGGGGTAGGCGTGCACGATGGCGAAGTCGATCTTCGAGCCGGCGATCGACATCACGGTGTGGTTCCAGTCCATGGTGTCGCCCGGGCCGACGATGCCGTCCGGCCAGTAGCCGGGGGCGGCCAGCACGGCGCCGATCTTGATGCCGGGGTCGGCCGCCTTCATCGCCGCGATGTACTGGAGCAGGTTGTTCGCGTAGGTCGTGGCGCTCTTGCTGCTGTGGGTGTCGTACTCCCACTTGGCGCCGTACTCCCCGTTGCCGTAGACCTCGTTGCCGACCTCCCAGTACTTGATGCCGTAGCCCTTGGTGACGTTGGCGTACTGGACCCAGGCGGCTGCCTCCTGGGGGGTGCCGGAGCCGTAGTTGGCGGTGATGATCGGCTGCGCTCCGGCGGCGCGCACGGTGGCCATGAAGGCGTCGAAGCCGGTGTTGGGGGCGACGTACGCGCCGTCTTCGGCGGTGCCGGTCTGCCAGTGGTAGACGTCGGAGTGGCTTCCGCCGGGGTAGCGGACGGTGTTGATGCCGGCCGTGCTGAGCAGGCCGGGGGTGGCGGCGGAGTTCATGTTGGCGTCGTAGACCGGGATGTTCACGCCGACGCCGGTGGCGGGAACGGTGGCGAGCTGCAGGGCGGCATCGACCGACACCGACACGGAGTTCGCGGCGGCGGCGGGCGGCGCGACGGAGGCGATCGCGCCGGTGAGCGCGAGCGACAGGGCCGCCGCGACGGCTATGACGCGATCATGACACGAGCTGACTGGCCATCTCAATTGCGTCCCTCCAGGGGGTGGGGGTGCGTGGTGTTCGAGTGGGGGAAGCGAACTCCCGCGTTTCTGGTGGCAGAGGCCCGGTGCGGCTGCTGGGATCGGGCCCGGACGCGAAGCGTGTCCCGTACGGATGCGGGCCGGCGCGGTGGGGCGCGCGCGGTCGCGGTCTGCATCGTCAACTCCCTTCAGGCGGCTCCTCGGTGAGGCGCAGCAGGACGGCGGACGGGGCCGTCGGCAGGGTCAGGGTGAGTTCGGCGGTGTCCGGGTTCCAGGACGTGGCCGCCCGGCTGGAAGCCGGGTAGAGCACCTCGACGCGGACCTCGGCGCCGGCCAGGTGGGGCAGGTCGAGTTCCCTGACGGAGTCCGTCCCGTGGCGGCGCCAGGCGGTGACGTAGGTGGTCGTCGGGGTGTGCAACGCCAGGGCGATCCACGGGTCCTCCCAGGCCGGGAGCCCGAGCGGCCAGGCGGGCAGCGCCTGCGGCAGGTCGGCGCGGATCGACTTGTGGACAGTCACTGCTTCGTGGACCAACTCCCTTGCCTCCGGGGAGAGTTCGGTGAGCCGGCCGGAGAGGTGGATGCGACCGAGGAGCGCGTTGGCCATCGTGAGAGCGACTTCGTCGGGCGAGTCCTCGGGCAGCGGGTAGGCCCACACGGCGCCCTGCTCGGGCGTGACGGCGGTGGGGGCCGCCGCCGCGATGGGCGGGTAGCGCAGCAGGTCCTGCTGGTCGCTGGTGGACTGCAACTGGAGCCGGGAGAGCAGCGCGTGGTCCATCCGCATGCCGCCGGAGGCGCAGTTCTCGATCACGAGGTCCGGGTGCCGGTCCAGGATGCCGTCGAGCCAGGCGAGTTGGGCCCGGTTGTGGCCGAGCAGCCCGGCCGCCGGGGCCTCGCCCGGGTGGCCGCTGGTGCCGGAGCCCGGGTCGGTGTTGTGGTCGAGCTTGAGGTAGCCGATGCCCCAGTCCCCGACCAGGCGGTCCACCACACCGTCCAGGTGCGCCCGGGCGGCCGGGTGGCGCAGGTCCAGGTGGTAGCGGCCGCCGCCCTCCTCGACGCGCGCCCCGTCACGGCGGAAGAACGCCTCCTCCGGGAGGGACTTGGCCACCGGGCTGGACACCCCCACCGCCTCCGGCTCCAGCCATAGACCGGGGACCATGCCCAACTCCCGTATGTGGTCCAGGACGTCATGGATTCCGTTCGGCCCGGGGAAGCGGGAGGTGGACGGTTCCCAGGCCCCGACGGTGCTCCACCAGCCGCCGTCCGTGTCGTCGTACCAGCCGGCGTCGATGACGAAGCACTCCGCGCCGGCCTCGGCGGCGGCGTCGATCAGGGGCAGCAGCTTGGCGGTGGTGGGGTCGCCCATCAGGCAGTTCATGTAGTCGTTGAAGATGACCGGCAGCCGGTGGTGGTCGACGTGCGGTCGGCGGGTGGCGCGGCGGTAGCGGGTGAGGGCGGCGAAGGCGCCGTCCGGGCCGCCGTCCGAGGCGAGCGCGAGGGCCACGGGTACGGTGCGGAACTCGGCGCCCGGCTCCAGGGGGAGCCGCCAGCCGTGGTCGGCGTCGTTCGGCCCGTACAGCGCCGCGTACGCGGTGTCGTCGCGCACCCCGCACTCCCAGCGCCAGCCGCCGCCGTTGTGCTCGATCTGCCACAGCCAGGTGCGGCCGGACTGACGGTCTGTCAGGCCGCCCATCGGCAGGTGGCCGCAGCTGGACCACACGCCCTGCCCGGCCACGACGTGGGTGCTGCGGCCGGAGGTGGTGGGGAAACGGCGGCCCCGCTCGGGCGAGGACACCCGCAGCGGCTGACGCTGCCAGCGGCATTCGGCGAACCAGTCGTTCTCCGCCCACAGCAGGTCGGAGCTGTCCAGAGCCGCCGGGTCGCCCCCGGTGAGGCAGCCGGACACGAGCGAGGCGACCGACTCCAGGTGCAGCGTCCGCGGCCCGTCGTTGCGCAGGAGCACCTCGCCGCGCAGCACCGGCAGGCCGTCCGGGGAGCGGTAGACCGCCTCGGCGGTCAGACCGGTCTCCGGCTCGTGGAGTTCGACGGTGAGTACGTGCCAGTCACCTTCCCGGGTCGCGCGGTGGGAGCGGTGGCGCAGCCGTCCGCCGAGGGCGCTGTTGACGAGGTGCCGCCCCGACCAGTAGCGGCCGAGGCCGGCGGTCGTCACCTCCACCAGCGGCAGCGGTGCGGCGGGGCGTGGGGTGGTGGTCTTCTCGCCGGGGGCGCCGAGGCGGACAAGGCGGGGTGGGCCCTGCTCGTCCAGGGCGATCTCCAGCTCCAGGGCGTGGTGGCCCCAGCGGATCGTCTCGTGCGGGTCGCTCATGGTGGCCTTTCTCGGTGGGGCCGGAAGACGTGGGAGCGTTCAGCGCATGCGCAGGACCGCGCAGCCGCCGGGCGGCAGCTCGGCCAGCGGCCCGTCGGTGAGCAGGTCATGGCCCGGCCGGGGCAGCGGGACCGCCTCGCCGCGGTGGTTGAGCAGCAGGTGCCAGCGGCGGCCGTCCGGGGCGTGCCGGGTGACGGCCTCGACGCCGGGAAGCAGGCCGGGCAGCTCCGGGCCAACCCCGGCCTCCGCGAGCAGTCGGCCGACCAGGGCGGCGTAGCCGGCGTCGTCGAGGCGGGTGGAGAGGTACCAGCCTTGGCCGGAGCCGAAGTCGTGGCGGGTGAGCGCCGGGCTGCCGGCGAGCATGCCGTGGGTGTACGCGGCGAGCGCCTCGGCGCCCTCGGTGCGCAGGGACTCGCTCCAGGAGGTGGCCGTCGAGCCGTCGGAGAGGACGACCTCCTCGTCCCGCGCCAGCGGGCGGTGCTCCTCGACCCGGATGCCCAGCGCGTCCCGCAGCGGTGGGGCCGGGTAGCCGCCGAGGCGGGCGTGGAGACGCTCGTCGACGACGCCGCTGAAGTGCTGCACCAGCAGGGTGCCGCCGCCCTCGACGTAGCGGCGCAGGTTCTCGGCGCCCGCGTCGGTGAGCAGGAACAGGGCCGGTGCCAGGACCAGCCGGTAGCGGTTCAGGTCGTGCTCGGGATGGGCGAAGTCGACCGTCACGTCGGCGTCCCACAGCGCCCGGTGGGCGCGGCGCAGTGCGTCGTGGTAGTCGAGTTCGGACGACGGGAGCCCGTCGGTCCGCATCGCCCACCAGGCGTCGGAGTCGTGCAGGACGGCGACTTGGGCCCGGACGGTGGAGCCGGCGAGTTCGCCGAGCCGGGCGACGGCCTCTCCGGCCGCCGTGACCTCGCGGAAGGTGCGGCTGTCCGGCCCGGCGTGCGGGACCATCGCCGAGTGCCACTGCTCGGCGCCGGCCCGGGACTGGCGCCATTGGAAGAAGAGTGCGCCCTCCGAGCCGCGGGCGATGTGGCCGAGCGAGTGGCGCAGGATCTCGCCCGGCTCCTTGGCGAGGGTACGGTCGCCGGCGTAGACGGTGTTGGTGCCCTGTTCCATCAGCAGCCAGGGTGCTCCGCCGCCGAAGGAACGGGCCCGGTCGGCGCCGAAGGCGGTGTCGGCGGCGGCGCCGATGCCGGGCGTGGTGGGGTAGTGGTCGACGGCCACCAGGTCGACCTCGCGGCCGAAGGCCCACAGGTCCAGGTTCTGGTAGGAGGGCAGCATGAGGTTGGTCGTCACCGGGCGGTCGCTGTGGGCGCGGATCGCGTCGCGCTGCTCGCGGTAGGCGGCGAGGGTCTCGTCGGACCAGAAGCGGCTGAAGTCCAGGGCCTGGCCGGGGTTGCGGTGCCACTGGCTGGCACGCGGCGGCAGGATCTGCTCCCAGGAGGTGTAGCGCTGGCTCCAGAAGGCCGTCCCCCAGGCCTCGTTGAGGGTGTCGAGGCAGCCGTGGCGGGCGCGCAGCCAGACCCGGAAGGCGGCCGCGGTGTGGTCGCACCAGCAGAGCGTCATGTACTCGTTGTGCACGTGCCACAGGGCGAGCGCCGGGTGGTCGCCGTAGCGCTCGGCGAGGGCGTCGGCGATGCGGCGGGCGGCCCGGCGGTAGGCGGGCGCGGCGAGGCAGTACGTGTCCCGGCTGCCATGGGTCAGCCGGGTGCCGTCGGGGCCGACCGGCAGCGCGTCCGGGTGGGCCAGGGTGAACCAGGGCGGTGGGGAGGCGGTCGGGGTGGCCAGGTCGACGGCTACGCCGTTCGCGTGCAGGCGGTCGAGGTGGGTATCGAGCCGGCCGAAGTCGTAGCGGCCCTCCTCGGGCTCCAACAGGGCCCAGGAGAAGACGCCGACGGTGGCGAGGTTGACCCGCGCCCGGCGCATCAGCTCGTCGTCCTGCTTCCACACCTCCGCGTCCCACTGCTCGGGGTTGTAGTCCCCGCCGAAGGCGAGGCCGCCGAGGCGGTCGGTGAGCCGGCGCATGTCCATCTGGGAACCGTCCCTCGGGTCGTGGTGTCAACTGCGGCGCGGGGCCGGTGCGGTGCTCTCGCGAACCATCAACACCGGTTGTGTCAGGAGGAGTTGGTCCTCCGGCTCGTCACCAGCGACGGTCGCGGCGATCCTCGCCATGACCTGCTCGACGGCGGCCTGCCCGAGGTCCTTCTTCGGACCGGTCACGGAGGTGAGCCGGGGCGAGTGCTGCTCCGCCAGGGAATCGGGGCAGATGGCGATGACGGAGGCGTCCTCCGGTACGGTCCGCCCGCCGGTTCGCAGCAGGCTGAGCAGGGGGCCGATCGCGGTTTCGTTCTGCACGACGAACCCGGTGGTGTCCGGCCGGTCCGCGAGGATGCGGGCCAGGGTGCCGGCGGTGCTCTCGTACGTGCCCTCGCACGGCCGGTGGAGGACGCGCAGACCGCGCCGCTCGGCGCGGCCGCGGAACCCGTTGAGGGTGCGCTCGGCGTAACCGGCGTGCCTGCGGTAGACGCCGCTGCTGTAGCCGATGAAGGCGATGTCGCGGTGGCCGAGGTCGGCCAGGTGGTCGGCGCAGAGCGCGCCCGCGGTGGCGAAGTCGTGGTCGACGCAGGAGAGTCCGGCGGGGTCGTCGGGCAGGCCGATGAGTGCGGCGGGGATGTCCTGGGCCCGCAGGAACGGGATGCGGTCGTCGTCCAGCCGGACGTCCATCAGGATGACGCCGTCGGCGAGTCCGGTGGCGGCGACCCGGCGGACCCCCTCGGGCCCTTCGTCGTTGGTGAGCAGCAGAACGTCGTAGCCGTGTTCGCGGGCGGCCACGGTCACGGCGATGGCGATCTCCATCATCGTGGGCACGTGCACCTCGGGGTGGAGCGGCACCACCAGGGCGATGATGTGCGAACGCTTGCCGGCCAGGGCACGGGCGCCCGCGTTGGGGTGGTAGCCGAGGTCCGTGATGGCCCGTTCGATGCGGACCCTGGTCTCGTCGGAGATCGGCCGTTTGCCGCTGAGGGCGTAACTGACCGTGCTCGACGAGACGCCGGCGTGCCTGGCCACATCGGCGAGTGTCACCATCGCTGTGCTTCCTTCGTGTCGGTTTCGGTGGGTAGCGGTCCCGGTCGTGCGGCGGGGAGGTTGGTCCGGGACCGCTACCGGTCCGTGGGGCCCCGGGCCCCGCGCGGGTTGCTCAGCCCTTGATCGCGCCGGTGAGCACACCGGTGCGCAGGTGCTTCTGCACGAACGGGTACACGATCACCAGGGGGATCAGGGTGAGGACCACGACCGCCATCTGCAGCGACAGCGGCGCGGTCTGCGCGTGGCTGCTCCCGAAGCCCGAGTTGACGGAACCGGGCAGGCCGTTGGCCCGGTTGACGTAGGTGAGCAACACGTACTGCAGCGGCCACTTCTCACTGTCCGTCGGTATGTAGAGCATGACGTTGAAGAACGAGTTCCAGTAGCCCACGGCGTAGAAGAGCGCGGTCACCGCGGTGACGGCGCGTGAGGTGGGCAGGACGACGGACCACAGGATGCGCCAGTCCCCGGCGCCGTCCATCCGGGCCGCGTCGATGAGTTCGGCGGAGGTCTCCTGGTAGAAGGCGCGCAGCACCAGGATGTTGAAGACGGAGACCGCGCTCGGCAGGATCAGCGACCACCACTGGCCGTAGCCGCCCAGCCCGGTGACCACCAGGAAGCTCGGGATCAGGCCGCCGCTGACGAACATCGTGACGATCAGCAGCATCAGGACGAAGCGGTGCCCGAGGGAGCGGGGCCGGGAGAGGCCGTAGGCGCACAGGACCGAGATGGTCATGGAGATCGCGGTGCCGACCACGGTGATGCCGAGGCTCACCATCAGCGCGGTGCGGACGGTCGGGTCGCTGAGCATCTGCCGGTACGTCTCGATGGTCAGGCCGTCCGGCCAGATCACCAGACCGCCGGCCCGGTTGATGGCACCAGGGGTGGAGAAACTGGTCAGCACGATGATCCAGAGCGGGACCAGGATGACGGCGAGCGTCCCGCCGAGCGTGAGTCCCTTGGCGGCCTGGCCGACGGCGGTCGGCGGCTCCTCCCAGGCCGGGCGGACGGACCGGGAGCGGCGGTGGGCGGCCGGGGCCGCCGTACGGCGTTTCTCGCTGCGCGAACCGATGGTGAGTGTGTTGGTCATTTGCGATACAGCCCGTCCTCGCCGAAGGCGTGCGCCAGCTTGTTGGCACCCCAGATGAGCAGGAGGGAGACCACGCTCTTGAAGAGCCCGGCCGCCGCGCCGTAGCTGTAGCCGCCGGTGGCGATGCCGTAGTAGAAGGAAAAGGTGTCCAGGACGTCCGCGGCCTCGTGGCCGACGGCGTCGCGCTGGATCAGGAACTGCTCGAAGCCGACGCTCAGCGCGTTGCCGAGCCGCAGGACCAGCATCAGCACGATCACCCCGCGCAGACCCGGCAGCGTGATGTGCCACATCCGCCGGAACCGCCCCGCACCGTCCGCGGCCGCGGCCTCGTACAGCTCGGTGTTGATCGCGCTGAGGGCGGCGAGGAAGACGATGATCCCCCAGCCCGCTTCCTTCCAGACCGCCTGGGAGGTGACGAGCAGCGCGAAGGTGTGCGGGTTGGTCATGATGTCCCAGGTGCCGATGTCGTGCTGGCGCAGGAACTGGTTGAGTACGCCGGCGCCGCCGAGCATCTGCTGGAAGATCGTGACCGCCAGGACCCACGAGAAGAAGTGCGGCAGGTAGACCACGGACTGGAAGAAGTTGCGGATCCGTTCGCTGATCACCGTGTTGAGCAGCAGGGCCAGGGCGATCGGGATCGGGAAGAAGAGGACCAGCTGGACGAAGCTGAGGTACAGCGTGTTCTTCATCGAGGCCCAGAAGGCCGGGTCGTTGAAGAGTTGCTGGAACTGGTCGAATCCGACCCACTCGCTGTGCCAGACCCCGACCAGTGGGTCGTACTCCTGGAAGGCGGTGACGATGCCGAAGAGCGGCACGTAGTTGAACACCAGGAGCAGGACGACCGTGGGGATCGTCATCAGCAGGAGCGACTTGTCGCGCCTCAACCTGACCCGCCAACCGAGCCGCGCCGGCGCGGCGGGGCGCTTCGGTGCTGCGATGCTCACTGGCCGGAGCCGTACTTGTTGAGGACGTTGTCGGTCATCCACTGCTTGAGCCGCTTCCCGGGGCCGGAACGCCAGCCGGCGATGGCGGCCTGCACGTCGGAGACCTTCTTCTTGCCGTGGTAGCAGTCCTTGAGGGTGTCGTTGACGCTCTGCGCGGCCTGGGCGGTGGCGAGCGCCGGCGGCATGCTGAAGTTCATGCCCCAGAAGGGCGGCTTGGTGAGGTACTTGACGTTGGCGGCCGACCAGCCCGCGTAGTCCTTGGTGACTTGCTCGCCGCCCGGGTTGCTGATCACGGAGGCGGGAGCGGCCAGGAACGGGTAGGTCGTCGCCTGGACGTCCTTCTTGCCCTCGTCCGTGAAGGTCGGCACGCGGTTCACCCGGGTGTGGTGGACACCCTCGACCCCGAAGTTGACCAGGGTGTACTCGGCCGTGCCGTAGGGGGCGGCGAGGTAGTTCGCGACGGCCAGCAGTTCCTCGATCTGAGCGGGCTTCAGATTGGCGTTGAGGTAGCTGATCATGCTGGAGCCGGCGCCCATGTAGGCCACCGGCGTGCTCTTGCCGTCGGCGGCGATGGCGTTGAACGCGCCGCGCCGGTAGTTCGGGTTCGCGGCGACGCCGGACTGGTGGTCGGACAGGTTCCAGGCGCCTAGTCCGCCGCCCCCGATGAGCGTCTTTCCGCTGTAGAAGCGGGTGTTCCCGTTGGCGACGTCACCGGCGAGCGCGTCCGGGTGCATGTAGCCGGAGGTGGCCAGCCGGTAGTGCCAGTCGAGGGCCTCCAGGAACTCCTGCGTCTCGAACATGTGGACCAGCTTGCCGTTGTCGATCCGCCAGTTCATCGGAACGTTCCAGGCGGTCTGGAGGTAGACCCACACGTCGTCGAAGGCCCACACGCCCCGCTTGGCGTCGGTCAGTTCCTTGCCGAGGTTCATCAGGTCGTCGGCGGACTTCACCTGGTCGGCGGTGATGCCCCGGGCTTCGAGGATGTCCCGGCGGTAGAAGGTGGCACCGGGCATGCCGAAGCTGCTGGAGGAGCAGGGGATCCCGTAGAGCTTGTCGCCCCAGATCCCGTTCTGCCAGGCGCCGGTGGGGAGGGCGGCCAGGTTGGGGTACTTCTTGACCTTGTCGCCGGACAGGTACGGAGTCAGGTCCGCCAGCTGGGTGCCGGCCAGCCCGCCGGTGTCGAAGCTGGAGTTCCACCAGGCCGGCAGCTGAATCCAGTCCGGCAGCTTCTTGGCGGCGGTCATCGTCGGGAGGATGGTGTCGTAGTGGATCCCGTCCGCCGGCTTCATGGTCAGCTGGACCCCGAGCGCCTTGCTCATCGCCTGGTAGAAGGAGTTGCCGACCGGCGGGGCGGTGCCCCACAGCGGAGTGACCGCCGTATAGCTGCCGCCCTTGCCCGGAACGCCGGAGACGGTGACGGGCGGGGAGGCCGGGTAGGAGAGGTACGCCGGGTCGGTCGCGGCCTCGGCGGCACCCCGGACGGAGGCTATGTCCGGCTTGACCGCGTTGGCGTTCGGCACATAGGCGGGCAGGGCGGCCTTCAGGCCCTCCTTGGTGTTCGCCCCGGCCTTCTTGGTAGAGCCGCCGCCGCAGGCGGACAGCAGGGGCGCCATCGCGGCGGCTCCCGCGACCGTGGCGGCGGTACTCAGGAAGCTCCTGCGGTTCATGCCGGTTCTCATGGTGGCGTGGCCTCTCTCCGTCGAAGCGTCGAAGCGCTTGGAAGTTTCGGCGAGACTAATGACGTGTTACCGGTTGAGCAAGAGCCTGAACAAATACAAAATCCTTGCTTTCCTGGGTAGTTGACAGGTTCTTCCGGAGCGTGCCAGCGTCGAAGGGCTTCGATGAGCGACCATCGAGCCCAGCCGCCCGAGGGGTATTCCACGTGAGTTTCGTTCCCGTCCCCGCAGCCGATCCGCCTGATTTCCGTGATCCCGCGCTCCCGCTGCGCAAGCGCGTCGACGACCTGGTCGAACGGCTCACGCTCCACGAACGGCTCGCGATCCTGCACCAGTACGCGCCGGCCGTGCCGCGTCTGGGCGTCGCTCCCTTCCGTACGGCAGCGAGGCCCTGCACGGCGTCTCCTGGCTCGGGGAGGCGACGGTCTTTCCGCAGGCCGTAGGCCTCGGTGTCAGTTGGGACGGGGACCTGGTGCGCCGGGTCGCCGACGCGGTCTCGACCGAGCTGCGGGCCTTCCACTACCACCGTCCGCCGCCGACTGGCGCACGGCTTTCACTGCCATGATCGAGGCCCTCCTCGACGACGCCGACCACTGGCGCTCACCGCTGGACGTACCGCCCGGCGACCTCCGAACCCTGGTGGCCGAGACGGGTACGCCCTCGACGAGGTCACCGAACCCCGCCTCGTCCACTTCGACCTGTGGCCGGGCAACATCTTCGCCCACCCGGGCGACGACACCAGGCCGGTCCGGATCACCGGCCTCATCGACCACGAGCGGGCGTTCTGGGGCGACCCGGCTGCCGAACTGGTCTCGCCGGCCTTCGACGGCGACGCAGGCCCGGACAGCGACCTCGCCACCGGCTGCGCCCCGCGCGGCTACGGCGGGGACCACCTCGCGTTCTGCCACGGGATGCTCGCCGAAGCCGTCGTCCGGCTCCGAGCGCCGGGGTAGGTGCGTACAACCACGAGCACGGCACTCGGGTATCGGCCCGCACACACTCGCCCTTCGAGAGAAGAACAGAGGTATCACGCTTGTCCTACAGCATCCGCGCGGGCGGTCTGGAACGGCACACCGCCGCAGAGGTCCTCCGCATCGAGCCCTGGGGACCGGACGCCGTCCGGGTGCGCGCCTCGTCCGGGACCATCGATCCCGCCGCTCCCGGCGCGCTGGAGAACCCCGCACCCTGCCCGCAGGCCGAACTGTCCGTGGTGGACGACGACTGTGCCCGTCTGGTCAACGGCCGCCTCGCCGTCGAGGCTTCGGCCGACGGCCGACTGAGGTTCTGCCACGCCGTCTCGGGCCGCGAACTCCTCGCCGAGAAGGGCCCGTACGCGCACCACGCCGGCCATCGCATCCACGCGGCGGGCGGCCGGACGGAACAGTCCTTCGAGGCCTATGACGGTGAACGGCTGCACGGCCTGGGGCAGCATCCGCACGGGCGCCTGGACCAGAAGGGCTGTGTGATCGACCTCATCCAGGCCAACACCGTGGCGGCCGTCCCCTTCCTGCACTCCTCGCGCGGCTACGGACTGCTGTGGAACAACCCCGCCACGGGCCGCGTCGAACTGGGCGCCGACACCACGCGGTGGACTGCTGACGGCGGCGGGCGCATCGACTACTGGATCACCGCCGGCGACACCCCGGCCCAGGTTCTGGACTCCTACACGCGGGCCACCGGCCGTCCGCCCCTGCTTCCCGAGTGGGCGACCGGCTTCTGGCAGTCCAAGCTGCGTTACCGGACCCAGGACGAACTCCTGGCGGTGGCAAGGCAGTACAAGGAGCGTGGGCTCCCGCTGTCCGTGATCGTCTGCGACTTCTTCCACTGGCCGAGAATGGGCGACTGGCGCTTCGAGCAGAGCGAGTGGCCCGACCCCGCCGCCATGGTGAAGGAGTTGGCGGAGCTCGGGGTGAGGCTCGCCGTCTCGGTGTGGCCCACCGTCGAGCCCGACAGCGACACGCACGACGAGCTGCGCGCGGCCGGACACCTCGTCCGGGACGCCGACGGCGGCCTGCTCACCTTCCCGTGGCCGTCCCGGTACGCCGGGGATGCGCTGATCCGTCCGATGGCGTACTACGACGCCACCCACCCCGGAGCACGCGCCGCTCTGTGGCAGCGGCTGAACGACAACTACCGCTCGCTGGGCGTGGCGCTCTTCTGGCTGGACGCCTGCGAGCCCGACCTGCCCCCGGACCGCGCCGACCGCGCCGTCTACGCGGCAGGGCCGGCCGCCGAGGTCGCGAACCTCTATCCCCTGGAGCACGCCCGCGCGGTGGCTGACGGCCTGCGCGCGGCGGGCGAAGACCGGCCGCTGTCGCTGGTCCGCTCCGCCTGGGCGGGCAGCCAGCGGCACGGGGCCCTGCTGTGGTCCGGCGACATCCCGACCACTTTCGACTCCCTCGCACGCCAGATCAGGGCGGGGCTGAACGTCGCGATGAGCGGCATCCCCTGGTGGAACACCGACATCGGCGGCTTCTTCGGCGGTGACCCGGACGACCCGGCATACCGTGAGCTGCTGGTCCGGTGGTTCCAGTACGGCACCTTCAGTCCCGTCATGCGGCTGCACGGCGACCGCGTGCCCAACTTCCCCACCTTCTCCGCCGACATGACCGGCGGGCCGAACGAGGTCTGGTCGTACGGTGAGGAGGCGTACGGAATCCTCCGCGACCACGTGTTGTTGCGCGAGCGCCTGCGCCCATACCTGAGGACGCTGTCCGAGGAAGCCCACCGCACCGGCGCCCCGCCGATGCGCCCGCTGTTCTTCGACTTCCCCGAGGACGAGCGCGCCTGGGACGTGGACGACCAGTTCCTGCTCGGTCCCGATGTGCTGGTGGCACCCGTGTACGAGGCAGGCGCCCGGACGCGCCGGGTGTACCTGCCGTCCGGCGCCCGCTGGCTCGAACCGGTCACCGGACGCGTGCTGGAGGGTGGAACGACGTTCGACGCGCAGGCCCCACTGGACCGCGTCCCGGTCTTCGTGCGGGAGGGGGCCGACGTCGCGGACCGGCTCGGCTGACTCCGCTCGTCGGCTCTGACCGCCAGGTGATCACCCCGTCCCGCGCAGGGGAGTGCGGGGCGGGGCGCATGCCCACTGGGCACGGCTCGTTGGCCGCCGCGGTGACCGTACCGCCCCTTTGACCCGCGGCTGCCGTGCTGCCACACCTGTGGCTCGGCGCCCACCGAGTCCCAAACCGGCGCGGAGCCCCGTTCATCCGTGAGCGTGACAAGTGTGGTCACCGCACCAGGCCCGTTCTCGGTAGGGGCCGCAATAGCGGCACTCCACTCCATTCCATTCGCCTCATCCGGACGACTCGCACCGTTGCGCCGTACCCCACGCTTGGCATCATCAGGACATGCCCAACTACGTGCCCTCTCCTGACGAAGTGGCCGCCGCGCAGACTCCCAACGGCGGCTGGTCGAAGAAGCAACTCGCCGAGTGGGGCATACCCTGGCCCCCGCCCAAGGACTGGCGCGCCTATTTGAAGGCGAAGTGGGAGGGCAAGGATGTCGACCCGCTGCCCCGCGACGAGCCCGACCAGGACGCCTTGTTCTAAGAGCCTGTGTCTGAACCCCGCCCGGGCCTGCGGCGTCTGGCACGCACGCTCGCCGCGTTGGCCGAAAGCCCTGGTAGCTCCGCTACAAGGACTTCCAGCCGCCTTGCGATCGCACGCACCAGACGCCGCAGTCTGATCCGGACGGAGTTCAGACACAGGCTCTAAGCACCCACCCGCACACGACACGCGAGGCCCCCAGGCAGGGTGCCGGGGGCCTCGCGCGCTACGGGCCTGCAGGGTCGACTACCAACGGGCGCGGACACCTACCTGGGCGCTGCGGGCGGTCACGGCACCGCCGATGGTGCCGACGGCGGTCGCGGCCTCCGGGTCGTGTGCCAGAGCCAGGACGACCACGGCGACGACCGAGATCAGTCCCGTCAGGCGTCAGCCAACCGAGGAGTGAGCCACTGGATGGCTTCCTTCATGGTTCGGGGAGGGCTCCGCCGCAGTCCAAGACGGTCCCAGGCGGGGCGCGTTCCTGACCGCCGGGATCAACCGACTGAACCCCCACCCATCCAGGTCGAACTGCTGGCCCGTCAGGCCAACCTGGAGACCAGGCGGGCCGCACTGCTGAGGCACTTGTCGGCATCGAACCGGACCGCGAGAACGAGCATCGGGCCTGCGCCTGTACGTGCAGCAGCTTAAGACCTCTGCGGTGACGCTTGCTCAGGAGCCGGAACAGGGAAGCGAGCACCGTGCGGTCCTGCTGGGTGAAGACGGCTTTGGGGCTGCTGCGCTGCAGGACGGCCAGCTGATGCCGGAGCACCGGTATCTCCACATCCTTGGCCGAAGAAGACCGCGCCGGCAGCCGCAGCCAGCCGAGCAGGAGGCAGCCGAATAGGGCCTCAAGAACGAGGCGTTCATCGCCGGGTACCGGGTGCCGAATGCGATGGGCCTGGACGCGTTGTGGCGCATCGAACGTGACCGGTCCCGGGAGGAAAGCGGCTCACCCTGGTCGGCCGAGGTCGACGTCTGCTCCTTCACCAGCGGCTTCGACCGGGCGGAACGGGCCTGGAAGAACTGGCTCGACTCGTTCGCCGGGAAGCGGGTGGACGGCGGGTCGGCTATCCGAAGTTCAAGGACATGCGGATGCCAGTACTGACCACCGGGGGCGTCGGAAGCCAACGCGCAGAGCGAACCACATGCTGACCGGAGCCCGCCGGCGCTGCGATGAGTTCCCCTTGGACCGGGCGTCAGCATCACACCGACAGTGGTGAGGCTGCCGGATCGGCCACATCTCCATCAGGAGCTGTCCCCGTTCCGCTCGCGAACTCTGCCGGCAGCAGTTGTGTTTCCGCAGGCCAGTGCTGACACGAAGCGTGTACCCACCATGAGACGAAGAACCTGTTGGTGTCGAACTCGCCGAAGAAAGACGGACACCTCGCAGCGCGGAATATACGGCCGTCAGGTGCGCGGGATGAGGTGCCGGTCGACCATGTCGGTGTGAACCTGTTCGAGGTGGGAGATCTCGGTCCGGGCCGGGTTGACGCCGATGGAGGTGGGGACGATGACACCCGCGAGGGGGTCGTCGTCGCGTGGCTGGTGGAGGGTCAGGACGTCGCCGAAACCGGGGGCGGCCTGGTCGCGGGCGGTGAGCGGGGGCAGGTTCCAGCGCTGCTCGACCGTCTTGAGCAGCGAGGTATGGTCCAGCGGCACGCCGTCCTCGGGAACGCGGAAAACGGTGCCGGCTTGGATGAGCGGGGAGACGAGCACTGTGGGCACCCGCACCCCGAATCGGGTGAAGTCGAAGCCGAACTCCCCGACCGCGTCATCGGGCGGCGTCGCGCCGGAGGGCGGAGCCACGTGGTCGTAACAGCCGCCGTGCTCGTCGTAGGTGATGACCAGCAGGGTCTTTGCCCACCCCGGTCCGCCGCGCAGCGCCTGGTAGACGTCGTGGATGAGCTGTTCGCCCAGTGCGACGTCGTAGTTGGGGTGCTGACTGTTGCCCGTGGAGGACCAGGCGGGCTCCAGGAACGTGAACCCGGGTAGGGAACTGGCGGCGGCGTTCTTGAAGTCGATGAATTTGCCGAAGTGCCGCTCGTCGGCGTGCGAGATGTCGGGGAAGTTGCCTCGGGTCAGTGGTTGTGCGTGGTAGCCGAAGACGGCCCAGTCGATCTTGTTGTCGTCGAGGCGGCCGAAGATACTGGGGCAGGTGAAGGTGTGCGTGTTGTCGTCCATGTGGCCTTGGCTGGTGCCGGCACACGCGAAGGCCCGGTTGGGCAGGGTTTCCGTCGGCACCGAGCTGTACCAGTGGTCGCACACCGCGTATCCGCGGGCCAGACCGGACAGTACCGGCAGGGCTTCCGGGGTGAAGCAGCCCATGATGTCTTTCGCGGTGGTGCCCGGGTAGACGTGTTGGCCGTGCTGGATGCGCTGCGGCAGGGTCGCGGCGAAGTCCGTGACGAAACCTTCGTTGGTCGCGACGGGGGTCGGGGTGGCGGGAGTCGGTGTGCCGAACAGCTGGTTGTTGGTGGGCCGGTAGCCCTCCCCGGGGTTGGCGCCGGGCATGAAGTACGCGCCGGGCCTTGTCGGGTCGATCCGGAAGACGGCCGCTTTGCCGCCGTTCCCGTCCGGATTGGACTCCTGCCCGGTCAGCCCTTCGAAGGGCTGACCGGACGGAGAGCGGTTGCCCTGGTCGGTGTAGAGGAACCCCAGCATGTGGTCGAAGGAGCGGTTCTCCAGCATGAGGACCACGAAGTGATCGATCTGGTCCAGCAACGTGGTGCTTGACAGCATCTGTCGCCTCCCGGCAGGTGCGGACGCTGGATGAAGGCCGCCGCCGAAGCGGCAGCCTCCACCAGGCGCAACGATGGCCCTGCCTGCCACCGTAGAACAGGATGGTCGTTCATCGCTTGGCTGCGTCGCCCCAGAAGGTTGGGAAATTGCGGACGGATCTTCGCCGCCGGCTCTCACGGCGGCTGCTCCGGATGGAGCGGCCCCGCCGTCCCGGCCGGCACGGATGGGGGAACATGCCTCGGCCGGCTGCCGCGGCCCCACGAGAGCCCGCGTGCGACGCCATCATCGCCCGGCACCCCGGCCTGAAGCTGCTTGTCGCGGGGCGGAGTGAGCCAGCAGCCATCGACACCGCACCGTCGACATGCTGGACCTCCGTCTCACATCGATACTGCGAATGTGTTCTTGCGCGAGAGCCGGACCGCCCACCGGGCAGTTCGAGAGAGGATGTTTCGATGTCAAGTCCTGTAGCGCGCCGGGTCGCCCGCTTCGGCTGGGTGCCCGATCTGCCCGATGCCCGTGACCACATGTACGCGGCGCCTCGTCTCGCGCTGGTGACGCCGCCGCCCAGGACGGATCTGCGTGACAAGCTTCCCCCTGTCTACGACCAGGGGCGCATCGGCAGTTGTAGCGCCAACGCCATCGCCGGCGCCTTTCAGTTCGAGCTGATGCGGCAGAGCCTTCCCGATTTCATCCCGTCCCGCCTGTTCATCTACTACAACGAGCGGGCGATGGAAGGCCATGTGGGCGCGGACTCCGGTGCGCAGCTCCGTGACGGGGTCAAGAGCGTGGCAAAGCTGGGGGTGTGCCCGGAGACGGAGTGGCCCTATGACGACACCCCGGCCGTCACTGACGGTGGGCCGTTCCCGAAAGACGCCCCGGCCGGCAAGAAACCCCCGGCATCCTGTTACACGGACGCCTTGAAATCGACCGCGACCGCCTACCAGCGCATCATTCAGAACCTTGAGCAGCTCAAGGGCTGCCTTGCCGCCGGATTCCCCTTCGTCTTCGGATTCACCGTCTATTCCAGCTTCGAGAGCCCCGAAGTCGCCAAGACCGGTGACGCTCAACTGCCCAGCGCCGACGACCAGTTGGTCGGAGGACACGCCGTGCTGGCCGCGGGGTACGACGACAGTACGCAGCGTTTCCTGGTGCGCAACTCCTGGGGCCCCGATTGGGGGCAGGGCGGCTACTTCACTCTCCCGTACGCGTACGTGACCGAGCCGGGCCTCGCCAGAGACTTCTGGACCATTCGCCTGGTCACCTGAGGGGCAACGCCCGTCCCCTCAGTCGGCCGACCAGCGGCTTCAGCCGCTGCCCGGTCTCAGTTCCTCACAGGTCCGGCAGGGACGTCTATGCGCTTCCCTCGCATGAGGCGGGCCATCTCCTGGCTGATCGGGCCTTCGACCGGCTGGAACGTGGCCAGGAGGAATTGCGGACCTGCTCCGGGGGGGGACTTCGTCTGGCTCGGGGAGCCGGACCAGTGGATACGGCAACGGCAACAGCCCCGTCCCCGGCATTGGACCTGCCGGGGACGGGGCCGTTTCGCAGCCACGCTCGTATCCACCAGTAGCCACCGGTATCCAGATGGGCGGCAACGCGTGGAGTCTGTCCTGGCTTTAGAAGGAGCTGTTGTTGCAGCCCATGCTTGAGCCGATGTGGGTGTTCTGGGCGCCGGGGTTGCCTTCGCCGTTGAGCGCGTTGCCCAGGAGGCCGTTGAGGATGCCGACCTGGCCGAGGACGTCGACGTTCAGGTCGTGCGACTTGCAGTTGCTGCTCTGCCCGATCTTGAAGTGGTCGCCGCCCCTCCCGCCGTCGTCTGCCTGGGCCGTGCCGGCGGCCAGCATTCCGAGGGTGCCGAGGGCAGCGGCCAGGACGGCCGCCTTACGAAGCTTCATGTCATCTCCAATGGAGTGCAGTGGATGCGATCCGTGGCAGATCGATCCCTTAGAGTCATGAAAAGTTAGTATTAAATGACCCAAAATCGAGCGATGGCGCGCCGGGAGCCGTGATCTTGTTGTGGAACCACCCTGACGTCGTAACGCGTACGGGCGGGCCCTTCGGTACGGCGGCTGGTGCTGTGCCACCCCCTCGCGGGGTTGGGGGTGTCCGGGAACGCGTGTTCTGTCACGGGCATGATGGCCGGCCACCCGCCCCGGACTCCGCCTCCTCGGCGGTCTTGAAACCGGGAGGTCCCGCACTACACCGAGGCACTCGAAGCTCACGGGATCTGGCACGGACTAGCACGCTCCGTGCCGCACTCGATCAGGCCGTCGCCTCGCAGCACACCCCACAAGCCACAGGCTCGCCTTCACTGGCTGACGAGCTGTCCAAGCTCGCAGCTTTGCGAGATCAGGGCATCCTGAGCGACACGGAACTCGAACAGCAAAAGGCACGGCTGTTCGGTCAATAGGGCAATCGCATAAGGCCCGGCTGCATGTCAGGAGAGTAGCTGAGCCTCGGCTGCTGTCCTCTCACTCACATGCTTTCCAACTGTGGTGGGGTGTGCGCAGGGGAAATCTACGACGACGACCGAGACCGCATCCGCCAGGGGCGTCCCGGCGGGCTCGGGCATCACGGGATCGTCCGCGAGCGCGACCAGGGCGACTGTGGAGTACCGGCGGACGGCCGCCGGCCTGCGGCGGAAGCGGCGGATCCACCCTCGAACGGTGTCTTCTGCCAGCCCCAAGTGGGCGGCGACCTGCCGGTGTCTCATGCTCAGGACCGCTGTCTCCAGCCCGGCTCCGATCGCCCTTCTCCTTCGCCCTGCCGGCTGCCCGAACCAGGAGTGGCTCCCATGTGCTCCTGGGCCGGCCGGGGGAGGGGATGCGGGGATCCGGCGGAGGGGAGCCGCCGCGTCCCCGCGCTCTCGATCGCCGCCCGTAGCGCTGTCGGGCAGCGGCGGCGGCCGTCTCGCACCGTGCGCCGTCCGGCTTCGAGGTGCTGGGCACCTGCCGGTCGGCGTAGGGCGTTCTCCTGGACCGTCAAGACCCAAGTCTCTCTGGTGTCCTAACTCCGGGGTCAGGGCCCCTCGCTGCTTGCCCCGGGCTGTCACCTCAGCGGATGTGTACCCACTTCCATTCGCGGGGCCGACGGGGTGATGCATGGGCGAGCCGACGTTACTTTCCGTAGTTGATCATCATGATCATACGATGCACTCCTCGACGGGTTCGGGACTCCAACAGGTGTGGCCGGGCAAGGGCATGCAGGTCCATCGACTCGGGCACGGAACGAAGGCTCCACCATGACCAGGATTCCCCGGCGCCCCGGCCTCAATGAGCGGGCTCAGCGCCACCTGGTGACCGCGCTCACGTCCTCGGCTCTCCCAGCAGCCGCCCTCCTGGCCTCTCCTGGCAGCGTTCAGGCCGCACGCGGCACGCCATCGCTCCAGCTGACACCGCCCGGGCCCGAACGGCCCCAGATCGAAGAAGGCAGGACAGTGCAGACGAACACCACACCCCACACCCCGGCACAGATGGTGTGGGTCCCAAGCCATGGCGCTGGCCATCGCGGTGCTCGCCGGTCTCACGGTCACCTCCTCCGCCCTGGCCGCGCCGTCACGCGCAGTCGAAGTACCGCCCACACCCGCCGCCCGCATCGACGAGGGCAACGGCCAAGCGAAGGGCGCCAGGGGCATCCACGCTTCGGCCACGTCGCAGGGGGTGTGCCACACGTACAGCTGCACCGCGGTCGGAGAGAACCCCACGAAGCTGGTTCAGACACAGGCTTTCAAGGTCCACCCCCTCACCGGCAAGGCCACAGATACCAGGATCTCGTAGGCGGCCTCCATCGACTTGACCACCCCCGAACCGGTCCTCACCGGCGCACGGTTGGACCCGGGCAATGGCTCCTGGGGCTGGGCGGCCCACCCCAAGGACGGCCTGCTGTACATCCCGAACGGCTCCGCCCTCAACCGTGTGGACGACTTCAACCGCACGAGCAAGCCGCAGTATCTGGCCAAGAACCGGTTTCAGGGCCTGTACGACCACTCGGCGTTCTTCGACGAGATCGGCAACTTCTACATCGTCAACCCGCAGGGCAAGGTCTACCAGCGGGACCTGACGGCCTCCACCGTCCGGGCTCCGATCACCGGCGACCAGGTCCCCGAAGCGAAGACTCTCATCAGCGTCATTACGGATGCGGGCAACGGCGAGGTCATCGACGCCGCGGATTGCGTGGTCACCACGAGGACTTCGGCGATGCCCCGGACCCGTACCACTGCACCTCCGACAGCGCCGGGCCCTCCTGCGATGTGGACGACGACTTCCACCTCGGCAAGAGCAGGACCATCGAATCCGACGCCCATCGCCCCATCGGCGTCGACGGCAAGCCCGCCTTCTGCAACGGCCTTGGCGACCGGGGCTAGCGTTCACCGCACTGCCCGTCATCGACGCCCGATCCGCCGGTACGAGGGCGCCGTGAACGCACCGCTGCCCACCGGCGAGTAAGAAGACGGGCGAGGCCGAGGACTACCCGGCCAAGGCCGAACGCGCTCAGGCCGGCCTGGACCTGACGAAGACCTCCTCCTGAACCTCCCTGACCGGCGGCCTGCTCCTCTCGCGGGCGGCCCGGTCCGGATCACGACCGCCGGTGTCCCCGGACAGCGGCCGTACCCACCCACTCCACGGCGTCGAGGGCACCGCCGGGCCTCCCGACACGCGCCCGAACAGCCGTGGCACGACCGAGGAAGAACAGAAACCCACATGACGACGACCAAGAGACGGTGGCACCCGCTGCCGGTCACGGTGGTAGCCGCGCTCGCCTGCGCAGTGCTGTGGTGCGCCGCACCCGCCGTCCTCGCCGGGACCGCAGGCCTCCCCTCTCCCACCAAGCACGGCGCCGACCTGTCCATGACGGCCACGACAGCACTCAACGGCCTGCGCGCGCAGTGGCCCGTCCCCCCGGGCGGCACCGTCACCTACACCCTCAAGGCCACGAACATCGGCCCGTCCGTCGCCAAGAATGCCAAGGTCACCGACACCCTCCCCACCGGGATGAGCTTCGTCTCCGCCACGGACGGCTGCACCGCGGCAGGCCAGAAGGTCACCTGCGGCCCGGTGGGCCAACTGGCCGTCGGAGCAGGCAAGACATGGACACTCCAGGCCCGCATCGCCTCCAGCTACACCGGGGACGGTAAGGACCTCAAGAACAACGCGGTCATCTCCTCTGACACGGACGACCCCCGGACCACGAACAACACCGCCTCCGCCGCGCTGCCCGGCGACGGCACCGTAGGCAAGGCCACCGCCGACCTCACCACGAAGTTGGTGGCGGTGGGCACGGGGAAGGTCGCGCCGGGTGAGGAGTTCGAGTACACCGTCACGACGCAGAACGCCGGGCCCTCGGACGCCATGAAGGTCGTCGCCACCGTCACCCTGCCCGCACCCCTCACCTTCGTCTCGTCGAAGGACGGATGCACCGCGACGGGCCGGACCGTCACCTGCACCACCGACACCGTCAAGAACGGCGCCGCCAAGGCCTGGGCGTTCAAGGTCAAGCTCGACCCGGCCTACACCGGCGACGGCAAGGACCTGAAGAGCACCGCCTCCTCCAGCTCCGGGACCCAAGACCCCAACCCCGGCAACAACCAATCCACACCCGCCGACCCGCCCGGCGGCGGCGCCGCCGGACCCAAGGCCGACCTGGAGGTGACCAAGACCTCCTCGAACTCTTCCTGAACACCTCCGACCAGCGGGTCCAGCGCCCGGGCACTGGACCCGCCCGGGCCTCGTCCCCCGCGCATCACGAGTCGCGGTCCCAGGCAACGCGGCCCGCAGCGCGGCGAATCCCCTACGGCGGATCGTAGACGGCCTTCAGCAGTGTGAAGCCGTCACTGCCGACAACGACCGCGTACGTAGTACGGGCGGCGTCGCCAACCGGCAGCCGGAAGGCATCCACCCGCCGTTCGTAGCGTTCGTACCAGGAGTCGGCCGCGAGCGCGGTCAGCAGGTGCGGTTGACGTTGATGGTGGGAAGGACGAGGTGGTCTGTGTCCCGCTATGTGTCTTCCTCTCGTCGTGCCGTCACCAGGTAGGCGGTGCCCAGCCAGCGGCGGGCTCCTCTGCTTACGGTCCTTTCGGGGTGGTCGCGCCACTTCTGGCTCCGGCGGCGGATTGGCCGGTCCAGCGGCGGGATCAGAGGTGTCACGTCGTAGTGGACTGCGTCCTGCGGTGTCAGTCGGGTCGCGCGCATCATCCGGCGGAGTCGGGCCAGTGGGATCGCTCGGATGCCGGACACGGCCGCGGCGTGCCGAGGCACGCCGAACAGCCCTTCGATGCGGCCGAGCACACGCACCAGCGGCCAGTAGACGAACCATTCGACCAGGCGATACGGGCTGAGCGGGTTGAGCATCGTCACCACGACCAGGCCGCCCGGCCGTACGACGCGTGCGATCTCGCACAGCCCGTCAGCGGCGTCGGTGTACTCCAGGACGCCCATCGCAACGACGACGTCGAAGTGCCTGTCGGGAAAGGGCATCTCCTCGACGCGCGCCACGCGGAACTCGATGTCGTCGTCGGAGCCCTTCGCCCGAGCGGTGGCGGCCTCGATCATTGCCGGTGACCGGTCAATTCCGGTGATCTGGAAATCTCCGGGCCGGATGTCGAGAAGGCGTCGCACCAGCATGCCGGGCCCGCAACCCACGTCCAGCAGACGACCATGCGGGGCGCCACGAAGCGCCTCGTCGACCACGTGCAGCCGGGAACAGAAGTACCGTGCCGCCGGCCGTCGACCCTCATAGGACGCGGCATAACGAGTCGCGTCGTCAGGGGTCAGATACTGCGCGGCCACGGCAGCGTCGCGTGCTGCACCTTCGCCACCACGATGCGCCCGTGCCGTCTTGGAAGACGCCATCACTACTCCCAGGGCTGATGCAAAGTCCGGTCGGGGGTGTTGCAGACCTGGTCAGGGCCCGTGACGGATGCAATGCGGCTCCAGCCAGGACGGCGGCGCGGAGTCACGGGACATGGCCCCCCCATCGTAGGGAGATGGCTGTTAACCCCCGGAGAGGAAAATAAGTCGGTTTCCGGGAGAGGCCTCGTCACCATGTTCGGGGTCCTGCGGCCGGTCGGTGCACCGAACCGGGGGACGATGCGTTGGCTGATGGGCGGGCGGCCATTCCTGGAGTGCTGGTCAAGAATGCCGGGGAGAGCATTGCGTGCTCTCCCAGGCCGCGGAAGCGGGCAGGCGGTCCCGGCGCGCTGCGTGCCCCGCTCCCTCGCTATGCGCCGCCTTCTTCCTTGTCTTCTGCGTCTTCTGCGCGGTGCGCCTCACGGCCGGCCAGCGCATCGCCCGGTACACAGCTACGGCGTCTCTCGGGAGGTCCATCCTCAGGGTGCCCGCTCCGAGGGATCAGCTTCAGCGGGGTGTGTCACCAGCGCACGCGGACCAGCTGCTTCCCCAGGTTGTGGCCCCGGAAGAGCCCGGCGAGGGCGGCGGGGGCCTGGGTGAGGTCCTTCGCGACGGACTCCTCCAGGACGATGTCACCGTTCGCGGACCAGGTGGCGAGCGCGCTGAATGCCTCGGGGAAACGGTCGACGTGGTCGAGGAAGACGAAGCCCTCCATGCGGGCTCGACGCAGGCCGAGTTGGAGGTAGTTGCGGGGGCCGGTCGCGGGCCTCTCGCCCCGGTAGCCGGAGGCGACGCCGCCGCAGACCACGATGCGGGCGTGCAGGGCCAGGCGGTCCAGGACCGCCTCCAGGAGATCTCCGCCTACGTTGTCGAAGTACACGTCGATGCCATTGGGGGCGAGGCGGGCCAGTTCGGCCGGGACGTCGTCGCTGGTGTGATCGATGCACGCGTCCAGGCCGGCGGTCTCGACCGCCCAGCGGCACTTGCGTTCGCCTCCCGCGATGCCGATGACGCGTGCTTCGCGGGCCTTCGCGATCTGGGCGGCGATCGCACCTGTGGCGCCCGCGGCCGCCGAGACGACGACGGTTTCGGCGGGTTCGGGGCGGCCCACGTCGGTCATGCCGAAGTAGGCGGTCAGGCCGGTGGCGCCGAACAGGCCGAGCATGCTGCGGGGTTCGACGCCGGGTGGTACGGGGTGGATCCCGTACAGGCCGTCCGACGTGCCGATGGCGTAGTCCTGCCAGCCGAGTTCGCCGTACACGTGCGTGCCGACGGGGAGTGCGGGGGTGTTCGAGGCAACCACCTCGCCGACGCCGCCGCCCCGCATCACTTCCCCCAGCCCGACCGGCGCACGGTAGTTGGGACTGTCGTTCAGCCAGCCCCGCTGAGTAGGGTCGATGCTCAGCCAGTCGACGCGGACGAGGGCCTGGCCGGGCCCTGGTTCGGGTGCCTGCGTGGTGCGCAGCTCGAAGCAGTCGGGACGGGACGGGTCGAGGTCGCCCTGGGGGCGGCGGGCCAGCACCCACTGGCGATTCGTGCGGGGCATGGGTCAGAGCCCTTCCGTGAGCTGGTGAAGCAGAGTGGCGAAGGCCTTGCGGTCCGCGCGGCTGAGCGCCCGGCCGAACAGTGCCGATGCCTTGTCGGTGGCGACGGCCGTAGCGTCCTCGGCCTGTGCGGCCCCCGCGTCGGTCAGGGTGACCAGGGCGCGCCGGGCGTCGCGCGGGTCGGGGCAGCGGTCGACGTAACCCTGCTTCTCCAGTGGTGCGAGCAGCCGGGCCACACCGGACGGTGTGATGCCGAGCAGGTCGACGAGGTCGAGCCGGCGCAGCCGCTGCTCGGGGGCCAGCGCGAGGTGGTGCAGGACGGCGAACTCCCGGAAGGAGAGCCCCTGTACATCGAGCCGCCGCCGCAGTCCCGCCGCGGCGCGGGAAAGCTTCAGGGCGAGGGCGAGGTCATCTGCCTTCTGCGACCGGTTCATGGGGTCCTTCACATGCTGAGATCACGTTGATAGTTCGATGAGTACTCAACGATAACCGCGCGGCTCGGTGTGCGGCAAACCGCCCCGACCGGCCCATGTCGCGACTGCTTGGCCTCAAGTTGGTTGATGTTTCAGGATCGAAAGATGACGACCTCACAGAACGACTCGGCATGTCTGTTCCGCGTGCTGCGTGGATCACAGGCGGCCGCCCCGACGCTGTCCACAACCATCCACGTCAGCTCCGTGACCAGTGGCGTGGATACGGGGAGCAGGCGGGCGGAGGTCGCGAGGGGATGGCCGATGGTCGTCATGGTGGGCCTTTCGCAAGTGCGGTGTTCGATCGATGCGTACGCGTCGAGCCGTGCACGCCCTACGAGAAAGGGGCACGGGCCGCCGGTGGAGGGGTGATGCGAGGCGCCGGCGGCCCGTGGGGCTGGGAACTCAATCCGTCAGCCGCCTCCGCAGGGGCAGCTGCCGGTGCACTTGTAGACGTCGGTGCAGCCGGAAGTGCCGACCATCGTGGGTCCCTTGAGCAGTTCGGAGTCTTCGAACCGGGTCTCCAGATCCGCGATCAGCACGTCGAAGTCGTCGAGTACGAGGCGCTCTTCGGAGTTGCCGTCGTTTTCCATGGGTTTCACCTCCTCTCCGGTGAGGCGCGTAGGTGGGGCGGCCGTCGGCGATGGATGGAGCCGGGGAGGCACCGGCGGCCGCCGTCCGTGTGTTCTGTGGTGCCTGGGTCAGCCCGGCCCGCAGGGGCAACTTCCGGTGCAGGTCGCGCCCTTGGTGCAACCTTCCGTGCTGGCCATCGTGGGCGCGGTGAGCAGCTCGGAGTCCTCGAACCGGGTTTCCAGCTGCTCGATGAGCCTGTCGACGTCATCGACTACGGAGTGCTCATCGGCCAGACGGTCGATGTCCATGGCCTTCACCTCCTCTCCGGTGGGGTGCGCAGGGCAGGGTCAGCCAGACCCGCAGGGGCAACTTCCCGTACAGCTCGCGACCTTGGTGCAGCCTTCCGTACCGACTGCGAAGCTCATCGTCAGGAGCTGGGAATCCTCGAACTCGCTCTCCAGCTGCTCGATGAGCGCGTCCACGTCGTGGGGGGGGTTTCCCCCGAACAACAAACGCACGATATACCTTTTGTTTTAAAACACTAC